>JAABPZ010000072.1 GCA_011391755.1 Methanothrix sp.
GATAATGAGGTTCGCCATAACCTAGAGCTTGGGGCAGTGGAGATCCTTCTTCTCTCCGAGGATCTGAGAAAGACGCGAGCTAAGATTGAATGCACCAGCAGGAGCTGCAACTTTTCCGACAATCAAACTCGCTCGAAGGCATCTGAGCCACTGGGCAGTTGCTTGAAGTGCGGGGCTACCCTAACCATCACCGGAGAAGAGGATATAGTTTCCGAACTATCCAAGCTGGCGGATCAGAGTAAAGCAGAGGTCAAAATCATCTCCACGGAGTTTGAAGAGGGTGAGCAGCTTTACAAGGCCTTTGGCGGGATTGCTGCCGTACTCAGATACAAAACCAGCCACACCTAGGGGCGATGAGAACGATCGAGGTTACAATTTGCTCATTCGTCAGGCCCACGGAACGCGTGGAGAAAGTCGTATCGGCCATTGAGAACATCTTTCCCGGTCTGATAATGGACATTCGCGCCGACAGGATTGAGGCCTACAACGGCCCGGATAGCCTTAAGACATTGCATGAGCTTTTGAGAAGGCAAGAGATTTTGGACACGGCCCGAAAGGTAATGTTGCGCTCACTGGTGGGCAATACCACTGCCTTCCAGCTTAGCAAGCAAGCCGCTTTGATGGGATTTGTGAGCTTTCCTCCCGAAGAGGAGGCCCTGGGATCACTGCATGTGCAGATCACGGGAGGCGAAGGCGTCATCAATTGGCTGGCCCCCGAGACCGTGAACGGCGTACCGGTCCGAGAGATTGATCTATGTGAGTTAGGAGAGGCTGTGCAGGACGGAATGGATGTTTAGCTTCTCCTCCAGCAAGCTGGTGGACAGGCCCTTTGACTGGGCCTATCAACTGAAAGATCTGGGCTACAGCGGCTGGGAGATCGTAAACGAGGGAAAGCAGAAGCTGACAGAAGAGAACCTGGCAGAGGCAAAACAGATCGTCGAGACTACTGGCCTTATTATTACCATTCACCTGCCCTACTCCGACCTGAATTTGGCCTCAGTCAACCAGCCCATCTGGGAGGAGACGGTGCGGCAGATGAAAAGCTGCCTGGACCTTGCCAGCGACTTTGCCCGCCTGGCCGTGCTTCATCCCGGCCATTTCTCACCTCTGGGAATGCATATGCCCGATGCCGCCTGGTCGCAAAGCATCCTGGGCATCCAGCAGATATGCGATCACGCCCAAAATCTGGACATGAGGATTGCCGTGGAGAACATGGTCAACATGCCTGCTATTTTAGGTCGCCGGCCGGAAGAGGTTATGGGGATAATAGAGACTGTGGACCGGGAAAATGTGGGCTTTATCTTTGATGTGGGCCATGCCAATACCAATGGAAATGTAGAGAGCTTCTTAAGGCTTAAGGACAAGATCATTCATATTCATGTGCATGACAATCACGGCGAGAGAGACGAGCACCTGCCGGTGGGAAACGGCACCGTCCCCTGGAAAAAGGTAGCTTTAGCCTTAAAGGATTATAGCGGCCGCATTGTCACAGAGTCCCGCTCTTTAGAGGAGGGACAAAGGTCCGTAAGTCGCTTGAAGAAGATGATGAATTATGTCGATCTTTGAAAACCTGTCTAAAAGCATGTTGGCCGGCTTTGACTGCAAAGACCGTGCCCGAGAAGAGGCTTTTCGGCTCTCCCGCGAGGTTATTCGCCTCTGCTCGTCCTCCATTCGGTCCGTGCATAGAAACGACCTGGCCTCGGCAGAGAGGCTTATGGGCGAGGCGGCCCTTGGCCTGGAGAGAATTCGGGAGGTCCTGTTGGATCACCAGGATGTACGCTACGCCGGATTTGTGGATGGAGCGGAGCAGGAGTATGCGGAAGCCAGGTGTGTCTATTCCATCACCACCCGGCATGAGATCCCAACTGTCGATGAGGTGGGAGTCGAGCCCGTTAATTATCTGGCGGGCCTGGGCGACGTTACGGGGGAATTGCGCCGTCATATTCTGGACCTCATTCGTGGCGGGCGGGCGGCGGAAGGCGAATACTTCCTGGGCATTATCGAAGAGATTTATTACCTGCTCATGCTCTTCGACTATCCGGATGCCATCACCCGCGGACTGCGCCGCAAGAGCGACCTGGCCCGGAGCATGCTGGAGAGGACGAGAGGCGACCTCACCAATGCTCTGGAGCTGGCCAAGATGCAGGAATCGCTCTGCAGTTTCCGTGAGCTGCCCAAAAAATAGAGGGTAATAGAATAATAGAGTCGTCTTTGTGCCTTTGTGATGAGGATAGTAGTAAGCTCTAATCCCAAACTTCTACCTAAAAAAAACCAAACCACAAAGGCACAAAGCCACAAAGGACGCACAAAGAAAAGACCAATTTCCTGGAGCTATAAAGAATGAAGTTTGATCCCAGCCTGATTAAAGAGGTTGCCAAAGAGGATTTCGATAAGGCCTGGCAGCAGGGGAAGGAGTATCTCGGTAAGCCTTCCCTAAACGAGAAATATCCCAGAAATAGTTATTCTTTCGGGACAGTGCACCCCATATTCGACACCATCCAGAAGCTTCGAGAGGCCTACATCCGCCTGGGCTTCTCGGAGGCCATGAACCCGGTGATGGTCGAGGCATCGGACGTTTACCGCCAGTTCGGCTCAGAGGCGCTGGCCGTGCTGGATCGCTGCTTTTATCTGGCGGGGTTGCCAAGGCCCGATATCGGCATGTCCGATGAGAGGATCTCTCAGGTTAATGCCCTTCTGGGCCGGGAACTTTCCGGGGAAGAGGCGGAGGCCTTGCGACAGATTCTGCACGGCTACAAGAAGGGCAAAGTGGAGGGCGACGACCTGGTGCAGGAGATTGCCAAGGCACTGGGCGCTCATGATGCCCTCATCTCTGTCGTCCTGGAGAAAGTTTTCCCGGAGTTTAGGGAGCTGAAGGCCGAAGCCACCACGCGCACGCTGCGCAGCCACATGACCTCCGGATGGTTTTTGTCGCTCTCCAATCTTCATCACCGCACAAAGCTGCCGCTCAAGCTCTTCTCTGTGGACCGCTGCTTCCGGCGCGAGCAGGCAGAGGATGCGGCGCGGCTGATGAGCTACTACTCGGCAAGCTGCGTGATCATGGATGAAGACGTGAGCGTGGAGGACGGAAAAGCCGTTGCCGACGGCCTGCTCAGCCAGTTTGGCTTTGAGAAGTTTCAGTTCCGGCCGGACGACAAGCGAAGCAAGTACTACATTCCCGGAACGCAGATCGAGGTCTTTGCCTACCACCCCGGCCTGGTCGGCTCCGCTACGAAGTACAAGTCGGGTTGGGTGGAGGTGGCCACCTTCGGCATCTACTCGCCCACCGCCCTCTCCCAGTACGACATTCCCTATCCGGTCATGAACCTGGGGCTGGGTGTGGAGAGGATTGCCATGATACTGCATAACTCCCAGGATATGCGGGCTCTCTCTTATCCGCAGTTTCAGACCAACTGGCAGCTTTCCGCCCGGGAGATGGCACAGATGATTTCGGTTGAAAAGCTGCCCACAACGCCTGCCGGCCAGGCCATAGCCGAGGCTGTGGTTGCTGTCTCTACCGAGCACGGGGAGACGACCTCGCCCTGCGAATTTTTGGCCTGGGAAGGGGAGCTCTTCGGACGAAAGGTCAAGGTCTCCGTGGTCGAGCCGGAGGAGAACACCAAGCTGTGCGGCCCGGCTGCCCAAAACGAGATCGTGGTGCATAAGCAGAACATCATGGGCATTCCCCGCACCTCTCGCTGGGAGGAGGCCTTCAACGAGGGCGTGAGCACGGGCATTAAGTATATCGATGCCTTTGCTGCGCTGGCTGCCTACGAGATCGAGGTGACAACCATGGCCGGCAAGGAATCCGAGACGCGCTCCCGCATAGTGAGAAGCCCCGGCGATATCAACATCAAGATTCACCCGGCCCTGGAGAGGTACATCACCAGCTACAAGCACAAGATGGACCTGCGTGGACCGGTTTTCACCACGGTGAAGAGCGAGATCCTGGGCTAAAGAGAATCCAATGAGTGAAGAGTTTAACCAACGGTTACGAATCCCACCACAGAGACACAGAGCTCACAGAGGACGCACAGAGAACGCGATTAACTGGGACAATTTAGAGGCTTCATGAAAGACGTTTCTGCTAATGCGGATGCCAAAAGGCTTGCCGGTGAAGCGGCTGCAACGCTCGTGAAGAGCAACATGGTGGTGGGCCTGGGCACGGGCTCCACCGTGGCCTGGACCATCAAGCGACTGGGCGAAAGAGTGAAAGAAGAGGGCTTGGACTTTTTAGGAGTTCCCACCTCCTTTCAGGCCGAGAATCTGGCCATCGCCTCAGGGATAAAACTGACCACGCTCAATTCGCACCCTGTGCTGGATCTGGCCATCGACGGAGCCGATCAGGTGGACCACAACCTGTACGTCATCAAGGGCGGGGGAGCGGCGCACACGCGAGAAAAAGTGGTCGCAGGCTCAGCGCGGCGGTTCGTAATAGTAGCCGATGAGAGCAAGTATGTGCAAAAGCTCACCTGGCCGGTGCCGTTGGAGGTCTTGCCCTTTGCCTTCCGGCTGGTAGAGAAACGGCTGGCGGAGCTGGGGGGAAAGCCGGTGCTGCGGCTAGGCAAGATGAAGGACGGACCGGTGATCACGGACAACGGCAACTTTGTGATGGACGTGGACTTCGGCACAATCGAGGATCCGGAGGGCCTGGCGGCGAAGATCAGCCTGATTCCGGGAGTGGTGGAGCACGGGATTTTCGACAACCTGGACGAGCTGTACCTGGCGAGAGCGGGCGGGGTGGAGAGGATCGGGAGAAAGTAAAGGGAAATGCATCCTCCCAGGATTTGAGAATGGCCAAACCAACGGGGCTCGGCATGATTTTGGACGGTGCCGATGCAGTGGAGTTCTGGAAGAACGAAGAAGACGCGACCTTTACGGATGAGCAGATGGAATTTTATAATAAAGCAAGGCGTGTCTACAAGGAACATCCATTTTGATTTTTTATGGGCTTGACTTTTGACGAGTCCTTTTTGGGCTCATTCATCTTCGCCTCTACTCTCCCGGATCTCCTCGTCGATCTCTTCCGGGCTCAGGAGCGGTATGCCGGCAGCTATTATCTTTTGCCGCAACTCCAGGAGGCGACGCCCGCGCGCAGTTTTTGGGGAAAACGATTCCATTTCGCATCCTGGAACTCTCCGGATCACTTTGGTTTTGGACATGCACATACTACCATCCCAGAGTAATAATGATAATTAGATAAAGTATCTACTCTTTCTTCAATCTTCCGACGGGATGCCATAGTCACCAGGTGTGATGGATGCGGAAAATTAAAATATGGAGCGAGCGGATTTAGGAAATAATGGCTGCTCAACCGTTAGCAATAGAATTCTTGGAAAGGCACCCTTTGCGGGAATTCGAGGTAGGCGTCAGGAAGTTCGTTCCTCTCATAATCACCAATCTTGAGGTGGATTACGATGACGGCTTGTGGTCTGTCAGTCTGTCTCCTCTCGATGCAGTAGGATGCTCTCAGGATTTTCTGGAGGCTCGGCTGAGGCTATTTGAATACATCAACTTCCTTTGGAATGAGTACGTCCTTTGTCCTGAACCAGAGTTGGGCGAGACGGGCAAAATGCAGAGAGATCTTCTTTTGGAATTGTTTTCGGTGAGCTGATGGCTGCAACGTTAAGCCAGGATGAGATCGAGGCCGGACTTGCTAAGAAGGGCTTTCGTCGCAGCCACACCGATCACAGGTACTTTATACGTTATGTCACTAGCAAGGAATTGTAACAGAAGTAAGTCTATCTTGGGAAGACGACTATAATTTAAGGTTTCCTAGAGGTTTGGCAGTTATGAAAGATAGGGATACAGACAAAGTTGAATTGCACAAGCTTCCAATTCGTCCTATGCAAATCAAGGGCGAGATCAAAATGGTTCCTGTCGCCGAATTAAAATCTGGAAAAATGGATACATCAATAGAGATTTCGGACGCAGTCGTGGCTTTTCTAGATATCTTGGGATTTTCTGAAAGGAAAGATGATACCGATATTGAAAATTGCCTATTAGATTTCTCAGGACCGCTTATATTAGCATCAAGAAAATATTCAGACGTGCGATTTAATATATTCAGCGACTGCGCGTTTGTATCCTCCTCACAAGACAATGCTGATGATTTACTCTCATCGATACGCTTTGCCTTCGCTGAATGGGTTTCGGATGGAATTCTCGTAAGAGGGGGAATCGCCAAAGGTACTTATCGCGAAATTAATAGCGCAGCACAAAAGATGGCGTCTAATAACACTGTATGCAGTATTTTTTCCGGTTCTGCTGTAGTAAATGCTGTTAAACTAGAAGGTAATTCACCCGGTGCTCTATTGTTTACTAATGATAAATGTGCAGAATTTTATAATAAAAACTATGGTGAACCTATTTTCAGTTTGAGTGAGTTGAAAATTATAGGATGGTCTGATGAGATAGGCCCTCTTTTTTGTTTTGCAGGGTTATCGATCTTGCGACTCCTAAAGCTATTGTCCTTGTCACTTGATAATGAGAGCGTAAGATTGTTGAGCCTGAAATTTATTAATAATATCCAATTTTCTCATGCGATAACGTCTGATAAATTCTTTCCTTGGTCCATTATTTCAATAATTCTTTCGTCACCAGTTATTTCCCCTAGTATTCGCAAAAAATTTCTTAATGCTTTGAAAGCAAATGAAGATGATATTTATAAATTGAATAAGGAGGATACTGATCACTGGTTTAACAGGCAAGATGTCCAATTTTTAATCGCATCGGCCGACATGGATTCAAGTATTCCTACTTCGCCAATATTATCTGACATGATAAATGTTAATAAGAATAAATTAACCTAGTGAGGATTCCTATTAACCTCCTATTTAGGAACCAGCTTTATAAGTAGACAGCTTGGAACGGTTCAGAGAGAACTGCTGCCGCACGCTATCCAGCACGCCCTTCCGGGCAGCATCGCCTCCAACAATCCGGCCCCATGGCCAGCCTGCCCACGGGCACGCGCCCCCAGGCCCGCACGCGCGCGGGGACGCGAGAGTGCGTTGGCCTGTTCCGGTAGAGTGCATATCAAAATGTTATCCATAGCAAATCAGATAAACCAATGAATCCAAGAAAGGCAACGGAGTGGCTTATGAAGTCAAACGATATGCTTGAGCGCATTAGAGTTCTTGTCAGCGAGCGCCGGTATATCATCACTACGCATGCCCTAATTGTAGAACGAGGCGATTATGACAAATT
>JAABPZ010000073.1 GCA_011391755.1 Methanothrix sp.
ACATGACGCCTGATGAAATGGCGTCATTAATCGAAGAAAACGTTGCCCTGAAGGCAGCACTTCAGAAGGCAACGGCTGCCTTCTTGTATCTTTCCGGCGCGAGAGACGAATCGATGCCGGATTGGGATACACTGCCAGAAGAATCCTACCAGGTGGAAGGCGGCATACGATCAGGCCGCGCCACCTACATGGAGCAGGCAGCAGATGCATCTTGGCTGGAATATTGGGGGGTGGCCTAGGATGGCTGCCATGATGTGCATGGGTTGTGGCTCCGTCGTGATCGATGGAGCGTGTATCGATTGCGAATCCCGCGCCACGGGATTTGACATAGAGGCTTATGTCCGAGCGGCAAGCCCGGTGTACAAATCTGTGATCGTTAGGTGGCATAACGACCCCAACTGGATCTGCCAGGACGTATGGCAGGCGCTCCGAATGATCACCAGTGCCGCAAAGAACGTCGGCATAGAAAAACTGGACATAAAAATTCTAGGCGACGGGATAATATACGTATCTGGCGGAGGTAACGGTTATTTCTGGAAAATCGTGCCGTTCGACCCGGAGGTCCGGGGATGGGCGAGAGAGTTGGGGGTGGCATAGGATGCCCCCCCATACAGTTTCCTCCTGCGGCGATCACCTAGACGCCTGCTATGATGAAGGGGGCCTATGTTATGGTTGCAAGCTCCGAAATGCCACCTATGGCTTCCAAGTATGCACCACATGCCCCTGGGAAGCATGTCCCATGAGAGGCGGCAAAAAAGGAGAGGCCTGATATGCTAGTAATCGCCATCCAAGCATGGAACCATCATGCACCGGGGACCGAAATGGTCCGAGTGCTCCCTGGCGATACCAGGAGCGTTCCTGATAGCATAGGCAGATACATGATCAAAGAGAAATGGGCAAAGGGTGCCTGATATGGGCATCTCCCACGTCCAAATTTCGTTCTTCCACCGGCTGCATAGCTGGAAGATCGATTACTATGCGTTTGGCATGGAAGAGCTTCAGGACGCGTGGCGGCTTAGGATGGACCCGCTATGCGATCCCCTGAGGCCAACTGGGACCACATACCAGATTGATCAAATTCCGTCGCAAGGAGGCGATACCATAGGCCTATAGCCCCATAGGTTGGCCGTTTGCAATCTTCCTTGCTTTAGGAACCGCGCATGGTGCTGCTGAGCAGTTGGGATTCGATTTCCCTTCACGGTTTGGCCGGGCGTCGTATCCCTTCGATGTCTGGCTTATCACCCCATATGCAACTTTTGGCTATCTACTGAGAGGTCCCTGGATAGCTGGAAAGATTTTTTTCAAAAAAAAGATTTCTATTTTCCCAGGGCATCAAGCCCTTTCGCCACCAACTCCCTTATTAGCGTGGCGTCAGGCACGCCTGGCCTGGTAGCTGCATAGGCAGCATACCGGGCCTCCAGATCAGCTGGAAGCCTTAGACACCGGAGCGGGCCGGTGTAAATGGAAGGACGTGGCACTATGCCACCTTCCAATATTGTGCTCCATATTGGATGTCCTTTTCGACCCAATATGGAGATCCACATTCGTCGTGGCGTGTCCCAATTTCATCGAGGAACGCTTCTGCTTCTTCGACTGAGCCAAATTCGTGATGCTTTGCATGGAAGTCCTCTTCTGAGACTTCCCTAGTTTCGATTTTAATTGCCATTTTCCTCAATCCTATGCCATCCTTGGCATATACTACTCTAGTACCTATGAGGATATAAATGTATCGGTGATATAATCATATCGAGGATATTATAATAGGAAACGTATAAATACTATAAATTGCCTCAATCATATAGAGGAATAAAATGAGTGACGACATCCGAAAGGTGCAGTTTTCCGGTGGCAGCTACATAATCAGCTTGCCTGTGAAATGGTGCCGGGAAAGAGGAATTGAGGACAAAACCGCCATGAGGCTGACAGAATACAAGCATGGAATTTTGATCACAAAGGTGGAAGGATGAAGATCGAAGAGTGTCGGATCGGGCAGCGGGTCCGCAATCCCAGTGGACAGGACGCGACAATAGTGAATATCAGCAACAGCGGCCAGGTGCACGTCGATTACGGGCCGGGCTGCTACCACTATGCGCCGGCCAAAGCGGATGACCTGACGCCTGTGAGCGATCCATGTCAGGGTTGTGAGATGGCCATGACCGTTGCCCACCAACGCGAGCAGATTGTGAAATTGCAGAAGTCTCTTGACGAGATGACGTGCAAATCAAATGCCGCCCATCGAAACGCGAGACATTGGCGTGAGGAACTGGAGAAGCTGCAAAGGGATGGCCATGTGCCTGCATGGGATGGCGGCGCATCGTGTGAAATGGCCGCGACCATAACCAACCAATGTCAGCAGATCGCGAAATTGCAGATAGAACGTGACGGCTGGAAGAGCGCGGCAGATGCATATTCTAGCTTAAAAGATGATTACAGATCCCGGCTCGCAGAATCGCGACGACACGTTGCCTATTTGCGCGAGGAGCTGATAGCCAGGATCAGAAAAGAAATGGCGAGAGAGTTCGCGAATGTGAGGGATTGAAATGGTGATAAGAATCCTAGGCGTTGTGAAAAAGAGAGAGCAACTGTCCGCAATATTCCAAGCAAGCGCGCGCGCGGTAAGTGCGCTTGATTTTCAACGTGACGACCTGTATAACAACGCAATCAAGGATTTGAAAGACTTGGTAGAGAAACTTGAGATGGTATAAATGGCAAATGAAATATTCGACAAAGTTCTTGCAATTGGAAAAATCGACGAAGAATGGAGCGTAGAGGAACAAACCGACGACCAAATCATATTTAGGGGCGCGTTTGGTCATGCCGCCGTGTCTTCTGACGGCAAAGTAACCAGCAAAGTAACCAAGTATGTGGAGATGCTGGAGGCGGCTATCCGGGGCGATGAGTTGCCTGTGAAGCCCAAGGCCGCGCGATCTCAGGAGAATAAGGCAATTGTGCCCAATGGGGTGAGAAAGTCTCAAGGCGAGGCGCTGGTGAAGCCCAGGGCGATTAACACGCTCTCACGGGATGAGATCCGCAAGTTCACCAAATGTCAGGATGCTAATGATGATGAGGTGGATTATTTCGTCGAGGTGTGTTGGCGGCGGGGCCTAAACATATTCGCAGGAGACGCCTATCTAGTCAAGTACGGCGGCAAGAATCCGGCGGCCAGCATCATCGTATCCAAAGAGGCGTTCATGAAGAAGGCAGAGCAGAACCCGAACTTTGATGGCATGGATTCTGGCATCATTTTGCAGATAGGAGACGAAATACGAGAGATAGATGGAACTTTCTATATGGGCAACAAAAGCCAGATCGTTGGAGCCTGGGCGAAAGTTTACCGCAAAGATAGATCCCATCCAAGTGTGGCCAAAGTCGCATTCTCAGAGTTCAAAGGGCAAAGCCATTTCTGGGAAGGGAAACCCGCTGTCATGATTAATAAGGTTGCTGAAATGACCGCCCTCCGCAAGGCCTTTCCAAGTGATCTAGGCGCTCTGTATGGAGCCGAAGAATGTAACGTGGATTTGGGCATAGATCCAGAAAAGGAGGTGCCGTCTCAATGACCCCATCCATAACCATCAATATCTACCCAGATGGTAACCAGATATGTGCGATAATCGAGTGATGAAATGACTGGTCACATTCGCGTCTGCATGGCACCAGGGGAAGCGGACAGAGAGCGGTCTATGCGGGATGCTCTTTCTCACGACACCCGTTTTGAGCCGCTGCATATCGATCCAGCAAGCACCGTAGATCTTTTTTTCGAATTACAAAACGTTTACTGGGAAGACACGCCCGATGGGTTGCTCACTGTTCCTAGATTGAACAGACGCGTTTTGCATATGGAGCTTAAGGAGCCCCAGGACTTCGTACAAAGCGTCCTATCGGGTCATCTTATGGAGCAGACACTTTCTATCCGAGAGAGCGGTTATAACGGCTGTGCGGTTATCCTGGGAGATCTAGGAGACATTGCGAAAGCTATCAAAGAAGCATCTAAGCTAAGAGCTGGCAAGTATCTCCGTGGCGATGAGCTGATGCATGCCATAAGTAGCACTCACCTGAGATGCAAATCATTTAGAAAGCGATCATTCCTAAACGGCATACCCATTTTCCACAAAGGAGATGATTCTGGATTTTTTGATGGAGATGACCAATGGAAAGACATCTTAGAACTTGCCAATGATTACCTTGCAGATGGTGACATGCTAGGATTCAGGCAGCGCCCGGCGGATAATGACAGGGAGATAGCAGCCGCGTCCATGTTGCATAAGGGCATAGGCTCTGACAGCATGAGGATTTTGCTAAAAGAATACATGTTGGCCTTTGTCCCCAGGGGCATCTACGCAAAACCGATAGAAGAGCTGCCGGGATGGGGGCCGAAAAGGTGCAAGCAGATAGCGGATATGGTGAGGATGGCATACAGATGACGCTAATGGACATTAGATGGCCGGACGCAGTGGAAGAATACAAGAAAATAGAACGCAAAAAGAAAGCCATAGATCGCATAGCATGGCGGGCCGAAAACCAACAGCGAAGGGACAAAGGAGGGCATTTCAAATGACCATGGCAGGCGCAAAGGCCCAAATCCATGAAGCCCTTAATCGGGTCTTCTTTCCGGGAGAGGAGCAGCTAGTTTATAAGGCATTGCAAGAAGCCTTGATAGAACTTGACGAGGTGCGAATTATCGAGGTGGCGATTGAATGAACGCAACCGACCTAATAGCAGCGCCTTTGATCAAGCCAGAAGACATGGTCATCCACATTGTACCGCTCAATGCTACTATCCATTTGCCTTGGGCATTTGAGCCTTTGGTGCATTGGATATTTAGCGGCCTGATTTGGATTATGGGATATTAGGAGGGCATTGAAAATGAATCCTAGAACAGAATTCTTTCTGACATATTTAGGTAGCATGATAGTTATATTCTTCATCGGGTTCTTTTTGGGGCGATCCACTTGAAGAAATCCGAGTTAGAGGCCACAATCGACGCCCTGATGAAAGAAAACCAAGAGCTGAAGGACCGACTCATAAAATACAAGCGATCTGAATGCATAGGTGATGATTGATGAAATCAGAAGACATCAAAGCCGCTGAAATGCGCGGCGAAACGATATTTAGAATCGATGAAGAAAGGGGTTACTGGATAAGGGAATATCCTGAATTTCAGACGTGTGATATCTGCAAGCAACGTTTGCCGATTACAGATCTAAAATGTATGTGTTCACCGCCTGTTTATTGGTGCAAAAAATGTACACTAGAAAGGGAAGCCCGGGAATTTCCAAATTCGACTCTGAAGGTGACGGTATGATGGATGATCCGCCCTGCAATTTCTGCAAGCGCATAGTCAGAAACGTGGGCATTATTAAGCAATTCCGAGATATCGAGGATACGGGCGAATTGCCTCCAAATTTCAGGTGGACGCGAATTCAATGGTCGGAGGGCGAGGCTGGAGAGGGTGGGTCTGGGGTCCGAATGGGGCAAATGATCTGGTTAGGTGCCACAGAACGCCGCAAGATGCCGCATTATATATGGCCGATATAGGACTGGAGATCGGCCACGCGATGGTACAGCTTGAGATGCTGGCATTAGATCTCGGATTGGTGCCGGAAAAGTGCATGAAACTTGGACTAAAAACCACATGGGAAAGATACCGGGAGTTCTGGAATGTCGAAAGCTGATTGCTTATCGTATCTTGCCGCTCATCCTGGCAAGCATACCACATTGGAGATATCGGTAGGCACCAAATGTGGTATAGACTCCACGAGAGTCTATCTAAGGCGGCTAGATCGTGATGGGGCGATCCGAAAGCATGTGCAGGCAAGGGCGAATGTGTATCACCAATATGAGGCGCTGTAATGTCGGGCTGGCTAGGTCCCGAATATAAGTCCATTGACGAGATGCGGGCGCGGCGTGACGCGGCCATATGGTTTTTCCAGTATAACATGCATGCATATCCTCTTTTGGAAGAGGTAGACGGATATGAATTTAGGGGTTGCGTGATGCCCCAAGATGCTATAATGGCTCTGCTATCCGACCAGCCCGTGACCCAAAAGCTACATACTAACATCGGCACCATAGGCGATTGGTTGGATAGGTTGCTGAAGATCAGATATAGGCTGTTTGGGTATACCAGGAAGCAGCCCACAGAGGTTAAGCGTGTGGTGAGATGGCCGAAATGTTAGGAGGAGAAGACTATGAGAGACATTGATAAGTTATTTTTGGTTATGGTGGCATTGGTCGTGCTATTGGTGTATATGGCAAGCCGTCCAGATAGGACGTACAACTCGGATGGCGCCACCAAGTTGCATGATGAGGTTATCACAGATATTCAGCTATCGGACGGCTCTATAGTCCATGATGTCAAAGCATCCGACTTAGGCCCTGGCATCAATGAAACTGCTTATCAGGCCATGTTAGACGATCTGGAGCATAATCTAACTATCCACATAGCGGCCAATGCTACTCAAAATGTCAGCATTTGGAAGGGCGATAAGCTGGTATGTTATATTCATGGATAGCTTAACTTTTTCTGATTGGTAAGCGATTATGCTTACGTAAACCCTTAAATAGTAATAGATGCTACTATACATTAGACGACGCAAGTCGAGTCTTGGACTGGTGCGCTGGTCTTGTCCAGTTGGGGCAGTCGTGTTGGGTCTCGTTGCGTCTTGTTCTGGCGGCGCTGGTCGGGACAGTTTCGGTAAGTCGTGCTTAGGTAGGCAAGGCAGTTATGTCGGGGCGTGTCCTGGCAGGGTACGGCGAGTCGTGGTGAGGCTAGGCGGTGCTTGGCAGTCAGGTCTAGTCACGTCCCGTCTGGGATCGTTACGGCTCGGCAGTCGAGTCTAGTCCAGTCGGGGAAAGTCCCGTCGAGCCCAGTCATGGCAGTTCGGTAAGGTGTGCCTAGGTAGGCAGGGCTGTAATGGCGCGGTTGTCAGCGTTGGTTTCGTCTGGCCGTGTAAGGGCAAGGCAGTCTATAGAGGTGTTTGAAATGGCAAAAGCAAAGAAAACCGAGGCTCCAAGCGGGCCTATAACACTGAAAAGAATCGCATTGCAGACGTTGAGAATACCCATAATCGGCATATCAGAGCTGATTGTGCACCAGTGGTCCGAGAAGGCCAAAAGGCAAATGCTGGAAAAGCAAATGGCTCCTGGTATTAAGAGCAAACGGGAAGCCAAAGACCCCACAGCGGATTACGAAAGCACAAAA
>JAABPZ010000074.1 GCA_011391755.1 Methanothrix sp.
ATTATGACAAATTCTGATATGTGCGCTCTTTGTGGAAGCAAGCTGCGTGAAGGCTCCACGGACCTTGTATTGAAGGCAGGAGAAGAATTAGTCGTTATAAAAAAAGTTCCCGCTCTTGTGTGTAGTTGCTGTGGCGAAGCGTATATAACACCGGATGTATCTGAGAAAATCGACGAAGTTATGAAAGGATATAGGACCGGAAAGCTCCTGACGAGACCACTTGTCGCCGGGGAAATCGAGCTAAAGATGACCGCCTGAAATTGTGGGCTCCTAATCGAAAAACACATCTCTGTTTTCCTTAAAATCAGTCACCGTCGAGAGAACTACTGCCGCATGCTTGCTGACGCGCCCTTCCTGACAGCAGCGCTTCCAACAATCCGGCCCCATGGCCAGCCTGCCCACGGGCACGCGCCCCCAGGCCCGCACGCGCGCGGGGACGCGCATGGATGCACCAAAAGATACATGTCTATCAGCAAATGCAAAGCTTGGCTGCTCCAAACGCACCGTAAAGCATTTAGATGATCGACATGGATTGTTCTGCAATAGTAAGATCCAGCAAGAAAAGGTGACTGCAATGACCGATAAGACCTCTGAAGCTCTCGAATTTGATCACAATAATCCTTTGCCTTACGGCGGCATCACCGATATTCATGGCAATATCATCAAGGCAATTACAAAAGAGGAGCACGATGAGATGCTGGAAAGGGTACGAAGAGCTTTCCGGAGCAAGAAATGACCGATGTAACCTTCGATGCGGACCTGCTATTCTTTGCCTTGGGGGACCAGAGCCAGCGGAGGAGAGGCATCTACCCTGGTGATATAAAAAACTGATATCTTGTGCAGGAACTCGTGAGGGGATGACATTATGCATTCCAATTTCTGTACTGGGAGAAGTTTCTGCCATCTGTTTCGAAGGTAAGAGACATAGTGTAGAAGAACTGCATGATCTCATAGACTTCTTGGACCGTTATAGTGTTCGATTTCTCCATCCTAACCAGACTGTAGCAGAGGCCTGCCATAATCTGTATGGAAACGAATGGAGAGATGACCGGATGACGCCTACGGATCTTGTCCACTTAGGGTATGCCATGGCCTACGATGTAGATTATTTTATTACAACCGACGGAGTTCTCAATCAATATCGTATGCCTGCGGGATTCAAGGTTAAAGTATTGCATCCCAAGGAAGCTATGAAGCGTTTTTAATGAGGATGAGCTTATTCCTTCAAGATTTCTGTTCCAGCGCAGGTCAAGCCGATAGGCTCAGCAATCACCATAAGTGGGCACTCGCTGCCGCCCGCTTCCCAGCGCGCCCTTCCTGGCAACAGCGCCTCCGGCAATCCGGCCCCACGGCCAGCCGGGCCCCCGGGCACGCGCCCACGCACGCGACCACGTGCTCCCAGGCCCGCACGCGCGCGGGGACGCGAGAGCATGCATGCCGGAGCCGCTACCTGTTCACGCAGCTTCTCATCAGTTCCAATCGTTTCCGGAGACAGCTCGTGAAAATGCCCGAATTTGCAGGGAGTCAATCCATAGCCATTTATCCGTGGAAAACTAAAAGGAGACTGGTGAGATCATGAGCGGAGTAATCAAGGCGCGATATGTTGACAAAGTCCTCAAGCCCCTGGGAGAGATTGACCTGAAAGAAGGTGAAGAGGTAGAGATTGAGCTGAAGAAAAAAAGCATCTTTGGACTCCTGCGAGGATGGAAGATCGACACACAATCTCTGAAGGACGAACTGAGAGAGATTGATGGTTAGACTATTTGCAGATACTTATGCGCTTATCGAACTTCTCAAGGGGAATCCCAACTATGAAAACTATTCCCAGGCAGATCTAATCGCCACTGAATTCAACATCTTAGAACTTACGTATGCTCTTTTCAGAGACTTCGGACGCGATGAAGCTGTAAAAGTTGTGAAACTAATACGAGACAAGATCGATATTTTACCTACCGAGGACTCAGATTACCTGAATGCATCTGAATTTCGAAAGTCCACAAACAAAACTGGAAAGAAGCTCTCCCTCATTGACGCCCTTGGATATTCGTGTTCGAGAAAACTCGGGATTAAATTTTTGACAGGAGATAGGGAATTCCTCGAGATGGAAAATGTAGAGTACATTGAATAGCGAATAATGGATTTGTCACCTAGCCCCGGCCCCACGGCCCGCCCGGCCCACGGGCACCCGCCCCCAGGCACGCACGCGCGCGCGGGGACGCGAGAGCGCGACCGAAAGGACTGCTTTTATCGGCAAAGCCGATGATCTCTGCCGCCTGACCGGGCTTCAAGGCTCAATCTTCATGATTTCCACCAAAGATCGATTACCATTAAATAATAGCGACACATAATTGAATTCCTGAGGATGGTGCAAAGAATGGCAAAACCGGTCAGACTCGGCTTGGTTCTCGAAGGTGAAGCGGCAAAGGAGTTCTGGAAGAACGAGGAGATCACTGCATTTACGCCAGGACAGTTAGCCATGTTTAAAGAAGCCAAGCGGATTTACAGAGCCAATCGCAGCAGATTTTAATGGCCAGGGAAAAGATTTCACCAGAAGAGTTGAGCATCGAGCCTCTAAACGCCAGGTTCAACCTTTCTCCATTTGACTCGGGCGATGACGATCTAAATGAGTTCTTGAAAGAAGATGCATTAGGCGAACAACAAATCCTTCTCAACAAGACGCACATATGCTTTTGCAGAGACCGCGCGGCAGGCTACATTGCGTTGGTCGCAGATTCGGTCCGGGTAGATCGTCTCGATGATGATGAGTGCCCAGACATCGGCAAGTATCCTATCTATCCTTGCCTTCTAATTGCCCGGCTTGCCGTGGATAAGAGACTTCATGGTCGCGGACTTGGAACCTATCTGCTTTTATTCGCCATCGGAGCAGCTCTTGAAGGTCCGATAGGATGCAGATATCTGGTGGTCGATCCCAAAGAGGATGCTCTGAAGTTCTATGAGGATTTTGGATTTAGATCTCTGAAGAAGAGCCGCAGGATGTTCTTGAACATTCGAGAAGCTGCCAGGCAGCTAAAGCCTCTGGAGTCTCTGGACCCCTGGATGGATGAACCAGGTCATGAAAAGAGCAACCTTTAAAGCGCGATATGTTGACAAAGTTCTCAAGCCACTGGGAGAGCTGGACCGAAAAGATGGCGACGAGGTCGTGATTAAAGTCCAGGGAAGTGCTACCAGTAGGATCTTTGGGATTGTGAAATGCTGGGAAGGGCTAGAAGAAGCACATGAAGATTACAAAACAAGAGAATGCCCACAAACGATGGCGACTTTAAGTGAGTACATTACTTAAAATTGTGGAGGTCAAAACAATGGGCAAGCCGGCAATGTTGCCGAATGAACATTAGTGAGTTTTTCTGCTCCCGGCAGCAATCACGACACTGCTCGCCCATCACAAGCAGCGCAAATTCCTCGCAGCCCGATTCCCAGCGCGTCCTTCCTGGCTAGCTGCGCCTCCGGCGATCCGGCCCGGCCCCACCGGCCCACGGGCACGCGCCCACGCACGTGGCCACGCGACCCCAGGCCCGCACGCACACGCGGGGACGCGGAAGAACGTTGGCCTGTGTGGAGTGCATATCAAAAAGCTATTCATCGCAAATCAGATAAAACAAAGAATCCAAGAAAGGCAACGGAGTGGCTTATGAAGTCCAACGATATGCATGAGCGCATTAATATTCTTGTCAGCGAGCGCCGGTATATCATCACTACGCATGCCTTGATCAGAATGTCGGATCGGGATGTGACCACGAAGGATCTGATAAGCTTAGCGTAATCACCGTCTATTGGCCGGATGATGAATGCTGGGTGAATTGTAGAACGAGGCGATTATGACAAATTCTGATATGTGCGCTCTTTGTGGAAGCAAGCTGCGTGAAGGCTCCACGGACCTTGTATTGAAGGCGGGAGAAGAATTAGTCGTCATAAAAAAGGTTCCCGCTCTTGTATGCAGTTGCTGTGGCGAAGCGTATATAACACCGGATGTATCTGAGAAAATCGACGAAGTTATGAAAGAATATAGGACAGGAAAGCTCCTGGCGAGACCACTTGTCGCGGGTGAAATCGAGCTAAAAATGAGTGCCTGAAATTGTGGGCTCCTAATCGAAATCCATTCCTCGTTTTTCCTTAAAATGACATTCCTGCCCAGCCCTTACCGGCCCGCCCGGTCCCCTGGCCTCGCGCCCCCAGGCCCGCACGCACGCGCGGGAACGCGGGGAGCGCGCTTGCCGGAGGCGCTACCTTCCTACAGAGCTTCCCATAAGCCGCATCATCTACTGAGAATGCTTCGTCAAGAATCCATCGAGGAATCAAGCGATACCCATCTACTCGATCAAACCGCGATCCCTAAAGCCGGGCGTGGAAAAGATGCCGAAAAAATGTTGGAAGCAGTTCTTAAGACGATCAAGACCACCAGTAACCGCTATGGTAAGTGTATGGATACCAATAATTGCGATAAGTGTACGGATAGTTGTATCGATAATATGGCGGATACCAGACACCACTGGGATAGTAGTAATTGGAATATCGGTATGGGTTATAGGTTTTCCCTTGGTGGCTATAGTAGGAAAATGGATCGTACCCCCAGCCGCCCACACTGCCAGGATAATCATATGGGGTGTATCCACTACCAAAAACCCAACTGGGTGGAAGCCAGACCTGTTCTCGATCATGATCCGGTTGTGCTAGGCAAATTGGTGCTACCAGCAACATAGCCGGCAATAGCATTAAGGCCACAAATTTCTTTTTCATGCTAACCTCACCTATTGTAGAATAGTAGATCTGTAAGCTATTAAAGATATTTGCTTCTGCACCTCCTAATCACCCGAATTGTTTCCTTGCCACCTTCCACCGAGAACTGAATCCTACGGTTGCGAGGCCAAAGCAATCTCCTTTCTTAGGGATAATACAGGATAATGATCTTGATTGATGTTAGGGAACTTGCTATCCATCGCAGATTGCCTCTTGCAAACACCTTCATAAATTGCAGGATGGCATCATATCGCCAGGATTATTATCCAGATAATGGATGCAGATTAAGGATGATGGAGAACACTCAGTGGAAATGGTGTTACAGATCGCTTTTCTCGACGGCGATCTTTGCAATCATTTGCATCTACGCATTCTATTTTATTGACGGCATGTCGGTCGGTTATGCTATCGCTTTTTTGTCATTCTTCCTTGCAGTTACAGGTGTTGCTGTCGCGGCATTATTTTTCCACCGGGCAAGGGTCATGGACTCAATTCTGAATGGCACATGTCTGCTTGCCCACTGGATCTATTCGGCAGAAGAGGCAGAGCAGAGTGCACGAAGAGAATATGCAAATTATCAAGAAAGAAACCGGGCTATGTTTCTCGTTATTGGTGGAATGCTTGTTCTCGTCGCACTGGCTATGATGATATTTGCCGGAGAGGAGGGCTTCATCACCGGGGCATTTCTTCTGGCATTCATGGTTTTCCTTTTCATAGTTTCCAGGGCTATGCCGGCAATCGCGCTGAAATATGCACAACATTCTCCCAGAGAGGCGTATATTGCCGAGAAAGGGATTGTTTATGAAGGGGCAGTCTATCCATTCCATTCCTTCTTGATGAGGATGGAGGCAGCTACCTTCCAGAAGAGAACCGGAAAAAAGCCCGCTTTGCTCATATTTTCTTTCACCCAGTTTGTCGGACTCAATATTCGCTCCCCATTTGACATTGAGATCCCCGTACCTGAAGGTGAGGAAGAGTTGGCAAGCAAAATAGCCGAACGTGAGATGAACGCAGTGGCACGAGAGCTATGCGCTGGCCAGGGCATCTTGGAGCCTCTGTAAACTGCCCATTCCCTGCAAACCCTGGTCGAAGGAAGTGGCCCCACTTAGACCCCAAGACCAGGGCATGGACAAGGCCGAAAAATTGAATACAGATCGGATGTTAAGTGTAGCTGTGAAATCAAGACCCATCTTCTTCGTCGCTTTGCTGGTCATGCTTGGCCTTGCTTTTCCGTCTTTAGCCCACGTGCCCCTCATGGCCGGAGGAAATGAGAATATCTCTTTTGCCATGCACATATCCGATCCTGGTAAGTCCTGGGCGGTCTATGGCTCTCTTGAGAAGGATGTGGTGCATTACTACAGCTTCGATCTGGAGGAGGGCGAGCGAATTTATCTCTCCCTTTTCAAGTCCTCCGATGCAAAAGAAAAGGATTTTCTTCCCGCCCTGGTGCTCCTGGGTCCGGGATTGAATACGAGTGTTCTGCCACCAAGGCAGTTAGCTCTGCCGCGGGTTGCTTTGGGCCTGAAAATTCTGGCTGCGAACGGCAAGAACGAAGATGGTGCCGTCTACGAGCCCTTCGGGCCCAGCAGTTTTCAGGAGATCGCAGAGATTAACATATCCGCTCCAAAATCGGCCCGCTACTACGCAGCGGTTTATAGTAATTATAGTAATAATAGTGCTATTAGTAGTGTTGCTAATAGTACAAACGATCTTAATAGCACACTCGGACATTACGGATTAGCGGTGGGCTATCGGGAAGAGTTCAGCTTCTTGGAGAGGATTACCACGCCTCTGCGGCTCATATCCGTTTACCTCTGGGAGGGGCAGAGCCTGGGGATGATCCTCATTCCCTACCTGGTAGCCGAGATCTTAGCTCTCCTCTTCTTCTGGCACGGCAGACGTCGCACCTCATTTTGCCTGGCCGGATCTCTGGCCGGATTTCTCTTCCTGGCCAGCAGCGCCTCCGTCTTCACCCAGATGGTCTTCAATCTCACTCGCGCTCCCTTTGGGCCGGAGGTGTACATCACCGTAGCGTTCGTCGTTTTGCATGCACTCCTGGGTGTGGCAACCATTCGTCTGGCCAGAGGTGAGGCAGGGATACTGCAAAGAGTCCTTCTGGCAGTCCTTGGGACCATTGCCCTGCTGGCCGGCTCGGGGCTGATCATGGGTCCCATCCTGGCCGTGGCAGCAAGCTTACTGCCATCCCGGAGTGGCTCAATTTTTGGGAATTCAGGGCGATCATGATCCAATCAGGCATAATTAATTATATATGCTAGATCGGGTCGTGATTTAACTATAGGTTGTTATAAATAGAACTACACTGCATATGATACATGGGTGTAGCAAATGGGAAAAA
>JAABPZ010000075.1 GCA_011391755.1 Methanothrix sp.
CGGGTGTCCCTTAAAATGATAATTGGCGATCCGCCCATTCCTGCCATTTTGATAATCCTCCAGTAGCTTATTTGCGATTTCTCAGGTTCACAGTATTTGATCTTCTATAAAAGAATTTCCCTAAAATACGACAGCATACGATTGTTCCTGGGCGACCAATGGTGTGGCCCAAGCGATCAGCCAGAAACTATAAGTACAGGAAGGTCATCAATACCCATGCTAACCCAATCAGAGGAATCAAAAATGGTAAATGGAACAGTTAAGTTTTTCAACAGAGTCAAGAGCTTTGGATTCATAGCAGGCGACGATGGTAAGGACTATTTTGTACACGTTACTGGCCTGAAGCCCGGTGTCACTATTGATGAGGGTGACAAGGTAAGCTTCGAGGTCATTGAGGGCGAGAAAGGCCCCAAGGCTGACAAAGTAGATAAGCAGTAAACACTCGCAGTGACAGTTTAGTAGGAAAATAGAAAGGAAGGCCGAGAGGCTTTGCTTTCTGTTCTTCTATTATCTTAGCTCCACTTTTTAGTAATATTTGCATTATTCTGTTTTACATCCACCTACTTCCAGCAGGCAACCTGGCAAAACCTTTTTCCTATCCTCGTTCTATGAAATGCGAGAGGAGATAGATGCGTTGTCTGCACCATCGGAG
Source organism: Methanothrix sp. (assembly GCA_011391755.1). Lineage (GTDB taxonomy): Archaea > Halobacteriota > Methanosarcinia > Methanotrichales > Methanotrichaceae > Methanothrix. The sequence continues at coordinate 653 of JAABPZ010000075.1, forward strand.
ATAGTTGAGCTTGTCGAGAGATTTAGCAGCAGGATAAACGAGTATCGCTCCAGCCAGTACAACGAGACTGAGCTGCGGGGTGAGTTTGTAAATCCCTTCTTTGCGGCATTGGGCTGGGATGTACACAACCAACAGTGCCTGTCGAGCGACAGCAAAGAGGTGAAGCTGGAGGAGTCCATTCGCGTGGAAGAGAACATCAAGAATCCGGATTACAGCTTTCGATTAGGAAAAAGCCGCCGGTTCTTTGTGGAGACCAAAAAGCCCTCCATCAACATCGAGGGGGGTGTTTATCCTGCATTCCAACTGCGCAGATACGCCTGGTCGGCGAGCCTATCTCTATCAATTCTCACGGACTTCGAGGAGTTTGCCGTCTACGATTGCCGGGCAGAGCCCAGCAAGACGGATAAGCCCGGCAAAGGCCGCCTTCTCTACCTGCAGTACGACCAGTATGTGGAGCGCTGGGACGAGATTGCTGCCCTCTTTTCCAAGGAAGCGGTGCTTCGCGGATCACTGGATAGGTTTATCGAGTCGATACCGGAGAAGCGGGGCATCAAGCGGGTGGACACTGCCCTTCTGGAGGAGATCTCGCTCTGGCGCGAGGCCCTGGCCCGGAACCTCGCGCTACGAAATCCGGCCCTCAGCCAGCGGGATTTGAACTTTTCCGTGCAGAGGACAATTGACCGGCTCCTATTTTTGCGCATTTGTGAGGACCGGGCCATCGAGGAGTACGGACGGCTCAAGGCGCTGCTCAAGGAGGTTGGGGTCTACGCCCATCTGCTTAAGCTCTTTGCCGAGGCGGACCTGCGCTACAACTCCGGCATCTTCCACTTCCAGGAGGAACGAGAGAGGAAAGAGCCACCCGACAGCCTGACCACCGCCCTCATCATCGATGACGACACCCTAAAGGAGATCATCCAGGACCTTTACTTCCCGGACAGCCCCTACGTCTTTAGCGAGATCCCGGCAGAGATCTTGGGCCAGGTTTATGAGCAATTTTTAGGCAAGGTCATCCGGCTGGAGGAAGGCCACAAAGCGATAGTGGAGGACAAGCCAGAGGTACGAAAAGCGGGCGGAGTCTACTACACGCCTTCTTACATCGTGGAGTACATCGTCAAGAATACCGTGGGTAAGCTCTTAGAGGGCAGCGCGCCCGCCAGAGCAGCACAGCTATGTATCCTCGATCCCGCCTGCGGCTCGGGCTCGTTTCTCATCGGAGCCTACCAGTTCCTTCTGGACTGGCACATGGACTGGTACCGGGCCAACCTTGTCCCGCTGCTGGAGAAAAACCAGTCCACTGCTTCGCCCGAGGTGCTGCGGCTCCTGCCGGCAGCGCCCGAGCCGCGCTCTGACCGGCGGGCCAGGAAGATCCACGCCCGCGCCGCCCAGGCATCGCTGCCCATCTTCAAGGCCAACGGCAGCGGCAACGAATGGCGTCTGACCACCACAGAGAGAAAGCGCATCTTGCAGAGCAACATTTATGGAGTGGACATCGACCCGCAGGCGGTGGAGGTGACCAAGCTCTCGCTCTTGCTCAAGGTCCTGGAAGGCGAGACAGAGGAGAGCATCAGCAGCCTGTTGCGCTACTTCAAAGAGCGGGCCCTGCCGGATCTGGGCAGCAATATCAAGTGCGGAAACTCGCTCATCGGCTACGATTATTATGATGATCATAAGAACTTGAGTTCAGAAGAGGTGCAGAGGATCAACGCCTTCGAGTGGAAGACGGAGTATCCGGAGATCTTCGAGCGGGGCGGGTTTGATGCGGTGATCGGCAATCCGCCTTACGTACGCCAGGAGAGCCTTGGAGTGTTCAAAGGATATTTCCAGAAGCACTACAAGGTTTTTCAAGGGACAGCAGACCTCTACACATACTTTGTCGAACGCGGCGTATCTCTTCTTCGAGAAACAGGCATTTTCTCATACATCGTCGCTAACAAGTGGATGAGAGCGAACTATGGTCAACCGATGCGCAAATGGTTGAAGAAACAATGCATAGAGGAGATCATCGACTTTGGAGATCTCCAAATGTTCCAGGGTGCTACCGCATACCCTTGCATAATTCGCATTACCAAGAATGCGCCTCAGACATGCTTCAATGTAACTCAGGTCAAGACCTTGAACTTCTCAAGCCTGAGCGATTATGTTAAAGAGAACCATTACAACATGAACCAAGATACTCTCGATGATAAGGGCTGGTCGCTTGTCGATGAACGCACCCAAAATTTAATGGGAAAGATCAACTCAAATAGTGTACCTCTAGGCAAGTACGTGGGCGAAAAGATATATCGTGGAGTGCTTACCGGCCTTAACGAAGCCTTTGTAATCGATGCCGAAATACGAAAGAAGTTGATTGAGGATGACAAGAAGAGTGCAGAGTTGATCAAGCCCTTCTTAGTCGGGAAGGACATTAGGAGATATGAGCCTACTGTCAGTGACAAATACTTGATATTTATTCCACGAGGCTGGACCAAAGAGCGATCTAACAATGCTTGTGAAGCGTTGAATTGGTTCAAGAATAGCTATCCTGCGATAGCAAACCATCTGTTACCGTTTGCGGAATCAGCTGAAAAGAGGTGGGATAAGGGAGAATATTGGTGGGAGCTTCGCGCCTGTGATTATTATGATGAGTTTGAGAAGACGAAGATACTATGGCCGGGGATAAGTGCGCAGGTTGTTGCATTTGCTTTTGATGATAAAGGACATTATGGCAATGATAATAACCACTTGATCATCAGCGATGACAAATATTTGCTAGGCATAATTAATTCAAATCTTATTCGCATGGTCCTAACTAGTATATGCGATAAAGTACAAGGAGGATTCTATCGTATAAAGATAATATACGTCAAACAGCTTCCTATCCGCACCATAGACTTCTCCAACATCGAGGACGTCGCCCGCCACGACCGCATGGTAGAGCTGGTGCAGTCCATGCTCGATCTGCACAGGCTCGCCTCTGCCGGCACCGATCACGACAAGACGCTGCTCGCCCGCCAGATCGAGGCCACCAATCGGCAGATCGACCGGCTGGTGTACGAGCTCTACGATCTGACCGAGGAGGAGATTGGGATTGTGGAGACGGCGAGCAAATAAAAGAATCCGATGAAAAACTATTTCTTTTCAAAAAGCAAAACACGAATTGAGGAAAAAAATGACTGAAGAAGTAGTCGGCCAAAGATACGATTCGGAGAAAAACCAGCTTCCCTATGGCGGCGCCGTGGATATCAACGGCAATATCGTCTGGGCTGTAACCAAAGAGGAAGCTCTTGCAACCAGAGAACGAATCAAGAAAGCTTTCCATAAGAAATGAAACAAGTAGCAGTTGATTCTGATATTTTCTTCTTTTCGGTCGGCCAGGATAAAAGAGATAGAAATGTGCGTCTGGCCTCCAGCCTTCTGGAGCACATCGATAATCATCCTGACCTTGAACTTTGCGTTCCGTTTTCCGTTCTGGCAGAAACCGTCTTCAAGACCATAACCACCGAGAAGGAAAGCAAAGATCCACAGAAGCTGGAGCAGATCTCTGCTTTGATAGCGCTGTGGAGAAAACTGGAGATCCGTTTTCTTCTGCCGAGCGATGAAGCGGCTGAAATTTGCTGGAATCTCGTTGAAGAATGCCAAGGTCGAATGCAGCCTACGGATCGAACCCATCTTGGATACTCGTTAGCTTATGGCATGGACTTTCTTATTACGACCGACAAAATTCTTCGGCACTATCAGGTTCCTGATGGCTTTCCGCTCAAAATTGTCTCGTTCAGAGAAGCTCGGGAAACGATAGGTCTCTGATAGAACTGGTGAGGCTTCAGATCAATTATTGATTCTGCAACCGACAAGATGTCGCCCGCCACGACCGCATGGTAGAGCTGGTGCAGTCCATGCTCGATCAACACAGACTCGCCTCTGCCGGCACCGATCACGACCTGGGGCAGCCCGCCAGATCGAGGCCACCGACCGGCAGATCGACAGGCTGGTGTACGAGCTCTACGGGCTGACCGAGGAGGAGATTGGGATTGTGGAGACGGCGAAATAGGGAAAACGCAAATCTTAATATGTAGTTGGATATATTAAGCTGATAAGAGGCAACTAAAGGTTGAGGCCGAAATGGAAGTGCAATATATTTATGATGAAGAAGGCAGACAGACTGGCGTCATTGTTCCCATCAATCTTTGGAACAAAATGAGCCATCTGGTCGGGCTGGATCAAAAGGGGAAAACCGATTGGGATCCATCGAAGTACAGGGGGATGTACAAGGATCTGAAGGTGGATGTCAAGAAAGAAAGCGATGCTTTGAGAGATGAATGGACAAGGGTATGAAAAGATATCTGCTTGACACAAATATTCTAATCTATTACTGGAAGGGAGATATTCCCAAAGGTGAGATGAAGCGCGTAGAGGAAATATTGAAGCACTCATTCATCATTTCCATTATTACAAAGATCGAACTCCTTGGGTGGAGAAAGCATACCAGAGAAGGGTATGAAATAGCCAGAGATTTTTTGGACCGAGCAGAGATCTTGCCAATTGATGATGATTTGGCAGAATTTACAATAGAATTAAAGCGTAATAATAATATTAAGCTGGCAGACGCTCTGATTGCAGCTACAGCTCTATCAAATGAACTGGTGCTTGTCACCAGAAACGAAGACGATTTCTCAATTTTGGCCAACTTAGAGATATATAATCCATTTAATGCAGATTCTTGATGGCCTCGGAAAATAGTTGGGGTCAAAATCAATAACAATGTAGGCAGAACAATTATAAAGCAGGTCAATAAAATATCCTCGAATGGTCGAGAGCCCGACAGTCCGTTTCTGGGAGGTGGATTTGCTGCGAGGAGTGGCCATCCTCCTCATGGTCCTCTACCATCTGGTCTATGATCTCAACTATTTTGCAGTCTACGATATTGATGTATCCTCCGGCTTCTGGCTGGCGGTGGCCCGCCTCACTGCCTCGCTCTTTTTGCTATTGGTCGGACTCTCCCTCACTCTGAGCCACTCCCGGGCCAGGCTCTTGGGGCAGGAAGATCGGTTTCGCCTGCGGCTTTTAAAGAGGAGCGCCTGGATTTTGAGCCTGGCCCTGGGCATTACCATCGTTACCTATCTCTTCATCGGCAAAGGCTTCATCGTCTTCGGCGTGCTGCACCTCATCGGCCTCTCGCTACTGCTGGCCTATCCATTTCTTCGGCTGCAAAGAGCGAGCATTATTTTAGGATTATTATATATATTATTAGGAATATATTTACAGAACATCAGCGTCAGCTTTCCCTGGCTGCTCTGGCTGGGGCTGGCTCCGCCGGGCTTCTATTCGGTTGACTACTTTCCTGTGTTTCCCTGGTTCGGGGTGATTCTGGTGGGTATGGGGCTGGGCAGCCTGCTCTATCCCGGCTACCGGCGCAGGATTGCGGTGCCGGATCTTGCCGGGTCGCCCTTGGTGAGGGGCCTGGCATTCCTGGGACGAAACTCGCTGGCCATCTATCTGGTCCATCAGCCGGTGATGATCGCTATTTTGTATCTCAGTGGTGTCTCGTTAACCTGGCATTAGAATCCGGGGATTGTTGCGCAAGACAAAAATAGCAGGGCGACGCCGGGAAGGATAACCATGAACGGACAACATCGGAAAGACATCCGCCCCGGCCTGACCGTGGACGTCGTCCTCAAGAACGACCAGCGCACCGGCAAGCGGACGCGCGGCATCGTCAAAGAGCTGCTGACCAGTTCCTCCACTCATCCGCACGGCATCAAAGTGAGGCTGGCGGACGGCCAGGTGGGCCGGGTGGCGGAGATCATCGAATAACCTTTTTTAGGGCTCATGAGATAATATTCTTTGTTTTAGCCATTCTGATTCAACCCTAAAGTTTAGGGACAGAACACAGGCCATCTGCCATTATGTAAGATATAAAATCCTTTGGAAATGTTCATATATTTGCATGAATATCATAAAAGAATAGATGTGCTGTAGGGAAATTGAGTGGTTGCTTTTTCCTTAGAGCCATCTTGGCCGAAAAGGAGGTTTAGAAAATGACAAAATTTTTCGAAGAACATAAATCTGGAAGACAAAGCAGGAAAATAATTGGATTCTTAATTCTTTTGGTATTCAGTTATCTTTTTGTTGCAGCGATTCCAACTTTTGCACAAGGATATGAAATTTGGGGGAAATCCTGGAATGAAGTACCAGGTGGTGGTA
>JAABPZ010000076.1 GCA_011391755.1 Methanothrix sp.
GATACTAACCTGGCAACTGCAACCTTCAAAACTGGAAACTATAATTCGCTCTACCTTTTCCAGAAGGGCATAGATACGCATATTTACGCTAATATTATGGATGGAATAACCGGTAGTTGGGGCGGATGGAGCGAGGTTCCTGGCAATGGTGTCACAAATGTTGCTTTGACTGCGGCTGCATTTAACAATAAGCTTTATCTATTCCATACCGGGCAGAATGCGCGAATTTATTTTAACACGTTAGACGCTAGTG
>JAABPZ010000077.1 GCA_011391755.1 Methanothrix sp.
TCGATCTGATGGAAGGCGTTATGATCAAGACCGCCGACCAGGATGATGTCACTGCTGAAAACCCGCTCAGATACTACATCTACAAGGATGTCACCATCGAGGGCGCTGAAGCTGCACCCGTAGCTGAAGCCGCACCCGTTGTTGAGGCAGCCCCTGTTGAAGAGACCAAAGCCGTAGAAGAGCCCGCCGCTGAGCCTGCCAAGGTCGAAGAAAACAAGACCGCAGAGGCAGCACACGCAGCTGAGCCCGTCAAGGCTGAAGGAAACGCAACTGAGCCCGCCAAGGAGCAGCCCGGATTCGAGAGCATTCTCGCCATAACCGGCCTCCTGGCAGTCGCCTTTCTGGTACTCGGCAGAAGGGAGTAAGGCAAACAAATAGCTGGAGTGCTCTCGGGCTCTCCAGAACTAATCCTTTTTTCAGCAGATGATTCATCTTACGTTTCTTTGTACTCTATTCTGACCTCATGCCAAATTCCCACCAAAAATGATATATAGCCTTCTGCAAATCCGAACTAACCGATCATCCTGGTAGAATGGAGGACTTTGAAGCAGCATTTGCTGATTCTAATCTTGCAGCTTCAGAGAGATTTCCGGGGAGATCAAAAGAATAAAGGGAGGTCTAATATTGAAGACGATCGCATCCATTATGCTTGTTGCACTGATGATGCTGCTCACGGCCATGGCCGTAAATGCAGAAGAGCATGCTTCTGAAGCTGCAACTGCGGCAGTCACTGTTGCAGAAGAGAAGGTCAACGAGAGCGCTACCGAGGCAAAAGAGATGGTAGAGGAAGCCGCTACTAAGGCTGAAGAAACTGTCAACGAGAGCGCTACCGAAGCAAAAGAGAAGGTAGAGGAAGCTGCTACTAAAGCAGAAGAGACTGTCCACGAGACCGCAGCAAAAGAGGCTAAGGAGCAGCCCGGATTTGAGGGCATCTTCGCCATAGCCGGCCTGCTGGCAGTCGCAAGCCTTGTTCTCTGCAAGAGAGAGTAAAGGGCGTCTTGCCCCAAATTCATTTTTTCCCAAATAAAAATTGATATTAACGTTTTATACCATTATTATACATATTATGAACGCCATGGATAATATGGTGAATATTAATGGCTTCAGAGACGATTAGAGAGGCCCTCTTCTGGAAAAAGCAGGACGGCGACGTAGAGTGCAGTCTCTGCCACCAGCAATGCCGTATCCGGCCTGGAAAGAGGGGTATCTGCGGGGTGCGGGAAAATCAGAATGAAAAGCTGATGACCCTGGTATACGGAAACCTGGTGGCCGCCAATGCCGACCCCATTGAGAAGAAGCCCTTCTTTCATTTTCTGCCGGGCAGCCTCACCTATTCCATAGCCACGGTAGGCTGCAACTTTCGCTGCCTGCACTGCCAGAATGCCGACATCTCTCAACTGCCCAGGGAAACCGGTCGGATACCAGGAGAATTCGTTGCCCCAAAGAATGTGGTTACAGAGGCTTGTGCTCTCGGCTGTCAGTCCATCGCCTACACTTATTCCGAGCCCACCATCTTCTTCGAGTATGCCTTTGATGTGGCAGCACTGGCCCACGAGGCCGGCCTGAAGAATGTCTTTGTCAGCAACGGCTACATGGGTGAAGAGGCAGCGCAAAAGATCATTCCCCTGATGAATGGCATTAACATCGACCTGAAGGGTGATGATCAATTCTACCGCAAGGTCTGTGGAGCAAAGCTGGATCCGGTTTTACATAACATCGATTTGCTCTGGAAGAAGGGCGTCTGGGTTGAGGTTACCACCCTCCTCATTCCCGGCTACAACGACTCCGAGGCAGTGCTGACGGATCTTGCCACGTTTTTGGCCGGCGTGAGCCAGGATATGCCCTGGCATATCTCCGCCTTCTATCCCATGTATAAGATGAAAGAGGTTCCAAGAGCAGGGATGGAGTCGCAACGCCTGGGCCTGGAAGCAGGCCGCAAGGCGGGATTGAAGTACGTCTATGCCGGTAACATTCCCGGCGAGAGCGAGAATACCCTCTGCCCGGTTTGCAAAGAGGTCCTCATCGAGCGGCTGGGATATCAGATCCTCGGAAATTCCGTGATCGATGGACATTGCAGCAAATGCAACGCAAAGCTTGCCGGGGTTTGGAAGTAATTTTGGTTCCTCGCTGTTTCGCGTGGGTAATCGAATAATCGAGTCCTCTGTGAGTCCTCCGTGCGCTCTGTGTCTCTGTGGTGGTAGTCCGTAAACCATTGGTTATAACCAGTGGCTAACGACGTTTTCACCACAGAGACACCACAGTTCACAGAGAACGCACAGAGCGACTAACTAACAACTGGAAAAACATAATAACCTGAGGTTAGCAACCGGAAATAGCGAAGAGCCTCAAAAAATATCTGCAAAAAGATGGCGGTCCGGCGAGCCTAAGGCTCAGGCCTTCTCCACCTCAGCCTTGACCAGCCGGTGCACCTCTCCGGCATCGGCCTTGCCGCGCGTCTTCTTCATGACCAAACCCACTACTAAGTTCAGGGCCCGCTCGCTGCCTGCTTTGTAGTCCGCCACGGCTTCGCGCACTGCCTTTTGCACGGTATCGTCCTCCGCTTTGCATAGGCCCAGGGCCAGGACGATTTCTCCAGGCGTGCTGCCATTATTATCTCGCAGATGGATAAAACGCAATCGATTCTCTTACCTCTTTTTTCTTCGTAAAGATTTATATCCCATCTCGTATTGTTCCATGCAATCAGGAGGGAGTTCAACGGTATCGGTCGCGTTTGCTTTGGAGCTATTGGCATCGTTGGCTGATATCCTGAAGGTGAAATCGTGACAGAAAAGCATCGCGTGTTCGTCAGTTCCGTGCAGAAAGAGCTGGCATCTGAAAGGCGCGCCGTGCACGATTTCGTCGAGGGCGATGCTCTTTTGAGCCGCTTTTTCAAGGTTTTCTTGTTCGAGGATCTGCCTGCTTCCGGCCAGAGACCAGACGAACTCTACCTGGCCGAGATAGACCAAAGCGTGGTTTACATTGGCCTGTTTGGCAACCAGTACGGCCACGAGGACAAGACCGGTTTTTCACCAACCGAAGCCGAGTTTGATCGGGCCACCGTCGCAGGGAAGGAAAGGTTGATTTTCGTCAAAGGCAGCGACGATTTGTCCCGCCACCCAAAGATGCAAGCACTGATTAAGAAGGCCAGCGGCCAGCTCAACCGTCGCCGCTTTAGCAGCATTGAGGAATTGACGGCACAGATTTATGCCAGCCTCGTCGAATACCTCACGGGCTGCGGTGCCATTCAGTCTCGGCCTTTTGATGCCATCGCCTGCCCGGATGCAACATTCGATGACATCTCTCAAAAGAAGCTGACTGAATTCCTGGAGCGCGCAAAGAGCGCTCGCGGGTACGTGCTCGGTCCTGATACGTCCATGGAAAAGGCGCTCACTCACTTGAATTTGCTCGATGGGACGCATCCCAAACACGCTGCCATCCTTCTATTCGGCAAGGAACCGCAGCGGTTTCTCATCTCGTCCGAGGTGAAGTGTCTTCACTTTCACGGCACACAGGTTTGCAAACCCATTCCATCCTATCAGATTTACCGGGGCACTGTCTTTGATTTAGTGAACCAGGCAGTTGATTTCGTCATGTCGAAAATAGATCGCGCCGTGGGCACTCGGTCGGAAGGGCCGGTCGCGCCTGTGACCTACGAATTGCCCCGCGAAGCGGTCGCTGAAGCCATTGTCAATGCCGTAGCCCACCGGGACTATGCCTCCAATGCATCCGTTCAGGTCATGCTCTTTTCGGACCGTCTTGAAGTCTGGAACCCCGGCCATCTTCCAGCGCCTCTTACCATCGAATCGCTCCGCGTTCCCCATGCCTCGATTCCTCATAATCCGCTGATTGCCGAACCGCTATTTCTCACTCGCTACATCGAGAAAGCCGGTACCGGCACACTCGACATGATTGCTCTGTGCGAGGCGGCAGGCCTGCCGACGCCCGGCTTTAGCCAGGAGGGCGGACAGTTCATTCAGGTTTTGTGGCGCGATTGGCTCACGGATACCATGCTGGAAGAGCTGGGCATCGATGAGCGTCAGCGTGAAGTCGTGCAATTCCTGCGCGGGCATGGGCGCATCACAAATACGGAATATCAGAAGGCTTTCGGCGTCTCGAAGCCCACTGCGAGCAGAAACTTGAATGCCCTGCTGCAAAAACAGGTCTTAATTAAAGTAGGCCAAACCGGGAAAGGCACCTACTACATCCTGAATTCGCAGGGGATCACAAAGGGCTCATCAAGGTCTCAAACGGCTCATTCAGAGACAAATAAGGAGCATCGGACATGATCAAGCTGTGCAAGGCTGAAGGCGTGCCTTCGGCACCGTTGGGGCTGCACAGCACCTTCCTGATGCAGGGAGACCTCCTGCCCAATCCGGACTGGTCCAGGCTGTCGTTATTCGACCGCAAGGACTGGACACGAGTGCGGTTTGAGGATGTGGTGCAAAACGTGAACGAAACCGAGCGAAGCCCGGAAGAGGCGGGCATCGAGCGGATTACCACGTGATAAAGGCCTTCGGCAAAAAGATGGCGGGCTGGTGGGCCTGCGGGCTCAGGCCTTCTCCACCTCTTCCTTCACCAGCCGGTGCTACCTCGCCGGCGTCGGCCTTGCCGCGCGTCTTCTTCATGACCAAACCCACTACGAAGTTCAGGGCCCGCTCGCTGCCTGCTTTGTAGTCCGCCACAGCCGCGGCGCTCTCCGCCACGGCTTCACGCACTGCTTTTTGCACGGCATCGTCCTCTGCCTTGCATAGGCCCAGGGCCAGACTACCTCATGTGGAGGTGCTCTTGCGCTTATTTTTTTTTGCAGAGCCTTTTGCTAATCAATACGAGTCACGTAACTTTTGAAGTAGTTCACAATGGCGCGCTTCGAGCTTAGGCGGACCGAAAGATTGCAGTTCCATTACCCTTACCGAGTTAGGCAATGTCTCTACTCTGTCTTTGAAGTAGCGCTGTTTCTTTTCAGCGAAGTCAAGATTGCCTAACGACGTATTCTTGCGAGGAGATAGAAGCAATAAGTTGCCAAGGCGATGCAGCCAAAAATCCCGCTGTTCCTGCGTGAAATCCGTAGACCAGAGGCGGTTTGCAGCGGGATTCTGTGGTAAGATATGCTCAACACTAATCTCATCTGGAAGGTTAAGCACTGATGAGTGACCAAAATACAGACGCTCTAAGCGCAACAATACATATTTGGCAAAGCGCCTCCCGTAGATAGGACCATCAAGTAAGGTAATCAATTGATTGCGATCGTATGTAAACACAGATGCAGACATCACATCGTCTGGTGTTTTCGCTTTCTCAATGGCCTTCAGCACGTCGTTCATGTTCTGGATGCGCTGTGTCGGTGTGAGCTGCATTATCCAGTCAGCAGAGAACTTGTTGTCAAGTCTCTTCGCTAAGTTGAGCAGGCCCTTGAGTTTGAACTTATGGTACCAAGCCAGTATGGGCGGAATCCAGTCGGTGGCTGGCAATCCACGCCGCATGACGATTATATAATTTCGATATTCGTTACCCAACGATGCCGAAAGAGATGAATTGAACAAGATGGAATCGTCGTAGGCAATTTTGTAAGCTTTCACTGCCTCGAAAGTGGCTAGACCTTTTGTCAGGAGTGGCGGCTTAGCGCTATAAATGCGTTCATCGAATTCTTTGAGCAAACTCTCGCGGGCTTTATCCTTGACATAGATCGTACGCACTAGCGAAAGGAAGCGATCGAACTCATCACGACCAAGCTCACCTTCTATCTCTTCCCAGTAATTAGCCCACTTGTCGCTCTCTTTTGGACTATTCAATTCCCCCAAATTGCGAGCTTTGAGAATATCGCTATTTGACAGCGGGATGCCGCGGTGGTTAAGAATTGTGAATAGCCGAAATGCGTCATCCAAGTCCTCTGTGGCGACATAAATAAACAGCACATTGTTCAGCAGGTATTTGACAAAGCGCCCGAGAGCTTCGCCATCTGAAAAACGCTTCTTATCATCGAAGCACTCCTGAATGGTACGTAATCCATGAGCCATATTGGCCAATGACAGGATCTTGCTCTTCTCGAACTCCATCAAGTCAGGACTTTGCGTGCCACCGTCCGGCTTAATGAAACTCTCAATAAAATTATCCACGTCGTCACGAATTCTATATACAATGCGTGTACGACCAGGGATATTCATCCATTCGATTTCATCTTGGTAAAGCATACCGCGACAAGCTGCTTTTAATTTCTTGTCGTTGACTCTGTCTCGGATACTGGCCAATAGCAAATAAAGCGTGCTCAAGCGTTGCTGTCCATCGAGGACTTCGCATTCCTCGAAGCTCACGCCATCGACCGTTGTTGCTGCCTTTCTCAAGACCATCGATCCAAGAAAATACTGCCCCTCCGAATTATGTTCGCTGGCATAGTTTATGTCGTCGATAAGTTCTGAAATTTCATCCTTTCCCCAAACGTAAGGCCTCTGATATGCAGGGATGCTGAACCAGAAATTCATAAACACCTCGCTAACGAGGACCTTTGCACTATCGATTTGGCCTTTTTTGCCAGCACTCATGATTTATCTCCCTTCGAATTGGATTGGACTTTAGTGACACTTCTGTATTATATCTTGCAGCTTCTATCTCACGAAACGCAACTATCACCAAATCCACAAATTTAGGCGAACATAAAGTCATCTTGCCAAAGCCTTTTGGCTCGGTTGGTCTATTAGTTTGAACTGCAACCTGCGTACTTGGAAGCAAGCTCCAAATCCCCGTTCTTAAGAGTTGTGAGGTCGCAGCCCGATAAGTGCGATTAGACCTTCTCTACCTCAGCCTTCACCAGCCGGTGCACCTCGCCGGCATCGGCCTTGCCGCGCGTCTTCTTCATGACCAAACCCACTACGAAATTCAGGGCCCGCTCGCTGCCTGCTTTGTAGTCCGCGACAGCCGCCGCGCTCTCCGCCACGGCTTCACGCACTGCTTT
>JAABPZ010000078.1 GCA_011391755.1 Methanothrix sp.
CAGATCCCGTCTCGTCGGCTAGTGTTAGGTTGGCGACCCGTCCAAGGGATCCGTCCGAGCGGGGAAACTCGCGTATCTCGGAGACGCTGAGCACTTTCCCCGTGAATGTGACATTTCCCGTCTCCGGCCGGATGCTGCCAATCTTGGTGAGCACCTCAGATGCACCCAGGTCGCGGGCCACGAGCAATGCCGCCGTCCTGCTGTCGCATAGTCCCGCCATGAGGGCTACCTTCTCCTCTACTCTCGCCTGGAAATCCTCCGGTGTTATCTGATCAGCCAGCTGCCGGTAAATCTCCTCTACTTGCTCGTCCATCCTTATCATCCATGAACTTTATAGCGCTCTTCCAGGTACTTCAGATAGGGGGCATGGCAGGAGGCCAGGAAGGCGTTACAGACCGTTGCCGGGTCTCCGTCCGCCGCAATGGCTCCGTCTTCAATGAGTATGGCCCGGTGAGAGATCTCCTTGACGAAATCAACATGGTGGCTGACCAGAATGATGGTGGTGCCAAGCTCTGCATTGATTTTCTTAATGGCGTTAGAGACCTCACGCATGGTGATGGGGTCGATATCACCGAATGGCTCGTCCAGAATCAGGATCTTGGGACGGGCGGCGAGGATAATGGCTAAAGATGCTCTCACCAGCTCTCCGCCGCTCAGTTGCTCAGGCAGCTTCCACATGGCTTCTTGATCAAGAGAAATCAGATCAAAGATCGGCTCTGCATACTTGCGGGCTTCGGTCATCGGAAAACGGGGAAACAGATCTTTGAATATGTCTCTGGTCAGTCCCAGTGACTCAAGGGCGGCTTTAGCGTCCTCTTCCGACATATCCGTCATGGCATAAATGACATCAAGCACCTTGTCGCTTATGCCCAGCTCCTCGGCCACATCCCTGGCATGGTCAATCACATCATTGCCCTTGATGCCCATTTTATAGGCAATCTGATCGAGAATGGTTTCACCAGCATAAAGAGCAAACTCCTGATACATGATGCCTAAAGAGCGGCGCACATTCATTCTATCGGGCGAGTAGTTCATCATGTCTACCCATTTATCGCCGTACCGAAAAGACACGACTCCTTCGTCCGGCATCCGAACGCCCTGCATGATCTTGAGAAGAGTGGTCTTGCCCCCACCACTGTTGCCGATGATTGATGTGATCTCTCCCTCTAATATGTCGAAGTTGAGGTTCTCCATTCTGAGGACATTCAGGACCTCTCCGGTGCAAATCTGGCAGCCTCTCTTCGATATACCTCTCACTTTAATAAGAGGCATTGCATTGGGCCAGGATGCCAGAGGCTCCATTTTTCCAATCCCTGCCATGAACTGGTCCAGGACCTCCCTAGGCTTCCCATCGGCGACGATCTTTCCCTTCTCCAGCCAAATCAGTCTATGTGCCAGATACTCATGAATCTCGGGCAGATGTGATACTACGATTATGGTCAGATCCAGCTCCTTGTTCACGTTCTTGATGGCATCCAGCACTTCTTGTTTGGTGGCCGGACAGGCCATGGTGGCCGGCTCATCCAGCAGCAATATTTTAGGCTTCTTGGCCAGTTGCCTGGCAATAAGAAGCCTCTGCTTCTCGCCGCCGCTCAGGATGGTGGCCAGATGGCGCGCCTTGTCTCCCAGGCCCACGAGGCGCAGGTAGTACATGGCCTCCTGGTACATCTCATCATAGTCCCCGTCCTCGGGAATAGGCAGAAGCTCATAACCGGTTTTCCTGGCATGAATCCTTCGCACTACGTTTTTAAGGGCGCTCTCTGTCCAGAGTGCGAAATCTCTTTGCAGATGTATGGCTGTAACTGCCATCTGCGCCCTTTTCACCTCATCGCTGGAATCAGGTGTGATGGTCATGCCATCCAGGAATATCTTGCCGGAATCAAAACTATCCATGCCTCTCAGGATCTTCATGAGAGTGCTTTTTCCTCCCCCGCTCTTTCCCACCAATCCTAAAATCTCACCCGGCCTGGTGGTGAAGCTGACATTTTCAAGAGCCACAACATCTCTGTCCTTCACCCTGTATGTCTTGGACAGATTCTCGATCTGAAGCAGAATAAAAACCTCCTATCTTACTTTAGTTCCCGTTTCCACAATTTCACGCGGCCGGAGCAGCACGGCCTTGCCGGTTGCATCCGCAGCCAGGAGCATGGCTTGTGACTCGACGCCAAAGAGCTTGGTCGATTTAAGATTGGCTAAAACGACCACCTGCGTGCCTACCAACTCCTCAACTCTGTAGGCCTCAGCAATGCCTGCCACCACCTGACGAGTCTCGCCTCCGATATCGACCAGGAGCTTGAGCAGCTTTTTTGAGCCCTTAATGGGGCCGGCCTCCTTAATTTCACCGATACGTAAGTCCAATAATCCAAAATTCTCAAAAGAGATTTCGCCCTTCTTTTCGGCCGCCTTTTCCTCTACTTTCCCCTTGACTTCAGCTTTTTCTACCCTTTCTTTGAAGATCTTGTCCAGCTCTTTGACGAAATCCTCTTCCATGCGGGAGAAGAGGATCTCGGGAGTGCCGAGCGCTGATCCTTCCGTCAGGGGTTGCAAAGCCTCTTGGAAGTGTTTTTCTGCCACGGATCCTTCCTGGCCCAGTTGCTTCCAGGCATTTTGCATTTTAGAGGGCATGATCGGCTCCATGAAAAGGACCAGTGCCTTGGCGATCTGCAGACAGCTTCTCAGCACAGCGCCAGCTGCTGCTTTATCGCTCTTGACCTGTTTCCAGGGTTCGTGGCTCTGGAAGTAGATATTGCCGTAGTCCGCTAAGGTCATCACGCTATCTGCAGCCTTCTTGAACTCATACTCTTCCAGGCCGGATACAACCTCATTTAAGGTCTGCTCTATCCTGGCATTGACCTGCGGGTCGATCTCGCCCCGCGGAACCTTGCCCTCGAAGTTCTTCACGCTGAAGGTCAGGGCGCGGTTGAGGAAGTTTCCAAATGCTCCCACCAGCTCGGTGTTTACCTTATCGGCGAAGATCTTCCAGGCGAAGTTGACCTCCTTGTTGTGAGCGGTGTAGCTGGCCAGATAGTAGCGCAGCAGATCGGGATGAAGGCCCTTTTCCAGGTAATCGTCTTTGACCCAGATGACATTGCCCCGCGATTTAGAAAACTTCTTGTCGTCAATCTTGAGCATGCCGCTGGCGACGACTGCCGATGGCAGGGTGTACCCGGCTCCTTTGAGCATGGCCGGCCAGAAGATGCAGTGATGATAGACGATGTCCCCGCCGATGAAGTGTATGATCTTGGCATCATTCTTCCAATAGGTCTGCCAGTCCCGGCCATTCTTGGCACACCACTCCTCTGTGAAGGCAATGTAGCCGATGGGCGCATCCACCCAGACATAGACCACCAGATCGTCATGTCCGGGAAACTTGACGCCCCAGGCCATATTGCGGGTTATGCACCAGTCTTTCAGCTCCTGGCGGACCCATTCCATAGCGTAATTGCGGGCGGAAGTGGTCCCTCCCAACGTCTCTAGATAGGAGAGGAGAAAATCCTTGAATTCTGATAGCCTGAAGAAATAATGGATTTGCCTCCTATACTCGGCCTTTCCGTTGCAGACCTTGCAGACTGCGTTTTTAATCTCCCCCGGCTCCAGATGGCGACCGCATCCCATATCGCACTCGTCGCCGCGAGCGGGTTTTCCGCAGTAGGGGCACTCTCCTTCCACATATCTGTCCGGCAAGAAACGCTCGCATTTGGGACAGTAGGCCAGCTCGATCTCCTTGGAATAAACGTGGCCGCCGTCCATGAGGGCACTGACCATTTCTTGCGTGCGATTGTGGCAGGCGGAATCGTCGGTGTCGCCGAAGTAGTCGAAGTCGACGCCCATCCCTTGGAAGACCTCGTCAAAGTGCTGGTGATATTTGGCAACAAGCGCTTTGGGCGTCGTTCCCTGGGCCTCGGCATTGACCACGATGGGAGTTCCATGGGCGTCCGTGCCGCAGACGAAGAGCACCTCTTTGCCCATCTTTTTCAACCCTCGAACGAAGATGTCCGCAGGTACATAAGTTCTTAAATGGCCTAGATGACAGGGCCCATTGGCATAGGGCAGGCCGCAGGTTACAAGGATAGGCGATGACAATGAGAACACCGCCTCTGCTTATGATGAAACAGGCAGATATAGGTTTCCCAGCCTGGGCGGTCTAGCCGTTTCCTATGAGAAGGTTCTTTGTGTGTAGTCCCTAATGTTTCGGGACTACACACCAGCAAGATACTGACGCTTTGGCCTTCAATGCAAAATAGATATAGTGGTCAAGACCATGGCATTTCAGGTTATCATGTTCCATAGACCTCTCTGGCTGTGCATTATTTTGCTGAGCGGATCAGCATTCGCTGCAGATGTGCCTTTTGTCTTCGAGGAAAGCTCCTCAGGCTATGCGGCCTACTCATCTGCTCAGCTTGAACAGGCCTATCTCGCTTCTCCCGACCTTAAGGGAGTGCCGTTTACGTCCACACCCTCTAATGATGAGATCCTGAAATTTCCAGTAGCCGGAGGAAGCATTTCTCCTGCAGGCAAGGCGGAGAAGAAAGCCGAAGAGATCAACAAGACGCTAAACTCCAGAGTGGAACCTGACAACTCACGTGTGCACGACCTGGCTTTAGCACTGGCAGCCGAGCATTCCGGTGATTATACCATCGATCAGGTCTGCGAGATCTACAGCTATCTAAAATATGGTAACAACACAAAGAAGCCCTGGAGCTATGCCAGAGATCCGCGAGGCGTAGATTATTTTAATTTTGCCAGCAAGTCTCTAAGCGCTGGGGATGATGCGAAATGTGCGGGGGCAGGAGACTGCGACGATTTTGCCATTTTGATGTCATCCCTGGTGGAGTCCATTGGCGGGACAACGCGCATTATTCTGGCTCGTAATAATATAACAGGCGGCCATGCTTATGCTGAAGTTTATATCGGCAGGCTTAGCGATCCAAACGACCGGGTGGAAGAGATCATAAAGTGGCTGCAGGAAGAGTATGATACCGACAGAATTTTCACTCACATTGAAACGGATGCAAAAGATGTCTGGCTAAACCTTGACTGGGGCAACGACGCAAAAGGTAATGCTCATCCGGGAGGGCCATTCTTCCTGGGAGATAGGCATTATGTTCTATGCATCAGAGACACGTACGGAAAGACGGCTGTGAAGCCACCCGAGAAAGCCAATAAACCGCCCAAGCTGGTAAGCCTGATTGCAGACAAGAGCAGCCCGCAGGAGGCGGGAACGGTCATAACCTGGACAGCCGAGGCCAGGGATGCTGATGATGATCCAATCCTCTATCGTTTCTTCCTTGAAGATGATCCTGTGACCAAGTGGGCAAAGGAAAAACAATGGGTCTGGACAATTACAGAGGACGATTTAGGAGATAGCCAGATCGAGGTCCAGGTGCGGGATGGAAAGCATGCCGGTCCTGACAAATACGACGGCAGTAAGGTGGCAAGCTTTACCATAAATGAACCAGAGCAAACAACTGTTGCAGTTGCGGAGGTAGCGAACCGGCCAACTGTACCAGAAACGCCCAAAGATGAGATAAAACAAGGTGCGATTGTTGAGCCGGAGAGTGTTAACGCGATTCCTCTTGATGAAACAGATGCCTGGAACTGGTTCCGCAAAGGCGTAACTCTCTATGACCAGGGCAACTACGCTGACTCTATCAAGGCTTTCGACAAGGTTATCGAAATAAATCCACACCACACAGAGGCCTGGAACAACAAAGGCCTTGCTCTCAACGCATTGGGTCTTATTACAGAGGCAGATGCAGCTTTCGCTAAGGCTAAGGACCTTGAAATTCACGGGCTAATCTCACCTTAGAACAAGCCTTCATACGTACAACATGTGAGGTAAATTAATTCAATATCCAAACGTTGAAAATGAGACGAGATCCCTCTCAACTTATTAGAGAATATGGAATTAAAGACGATAAACACTTCGGGGGAATCAGATGAGATTAACTGTAACAGTCCTCCTGCTGGCCTTGGCACTCAATGCGGCCCAAGCCGCGCCGCTACAGGGAAGCAATGGAAACGCGACTGTAGTGCTCTTCGGAGCGACCGAGATGTCGATCCTGGGAGATAAAGATGCAACGACCGAGATCTTGAAGGTCGATGTCGGTCTCATGGATGCTGAGAATGCCACATATCAACTGGTGGATGCAGATAACAATATCTACCTGCCCGACCTTTACAGGCCGCTCTCTTCCGGAAAGCAGCTTCTCTACTTCCGGGTTCCTAAGGACAGCCTCTTTAGGCTGGTCAATGTGACGCCAAAAGGGGGCACGCCCATTTATATCAACTGGTGGGCGACACCTAAAGGCAGCAACGACCGGCTGATCCTGAGGTACTATGGAATCGCAGATTGGCTGATCAATCCCGGCGATCAGAGCATTGTCATTTCTGTACGCGTGCAGAATAACTGCACCCAAAACCTCATTATCAGCCCGGAGAATTTCACCCTGCTGGACCAGTGGGGCTGGCCCTATCGTCCTACCTCAGGTTTTGATCCGGAGATTATCGGGCCGCAAAATGCCTCAGGCCGTGTCAAGTTAGGTTTTACCGGAGTATCGCTTCTCAGCCGTCCTGCCGCGCTGGCGTACGACTATATGACACAGGACCAAATTGTCATAGTGTTTGAGAGAGACCACGTGCCGCTCTCGGATGTGACGGTCTACGGCGCCAACGCCACTAGAGGGCTGCGACAAATCAGGTCCATTAAGGAAGAAGTAGCTGCCAGCAAGGCGCGGCTCGCGGCCACGAAAGCAAAATAATCGAGCCGCAGAATGCCACATCAGAGTGTGTCCTGCTGGGATTTACCGGCATCTCACTTATGAGTCGTCCCTTCGCCCTTGAGGCTCTTGGATAAAATGTATATAATCGGATGACAAATGAAGGCAATAGTATTAAATTCAAGATCAG
>JAABPZ010000079.1 GCA_011391755.1 Methanothrix sp.
CATCGCCGGCTGCGCCTCCGGTCCCAAAGAGATTCCCATCTCCATCGCCCAGGGCAGCGCCGCGGCAGCCAAAGCCGTTAAGCTCCTTCATAAGGGCGTACTGGAGCTGGAACCCACCTCGGCTTATGTCGATCCGGAAAAGTGCATCAAGTGCAAGCTGTGTGTCGATCTCTGTCCCAAGAAAGCCATAGCCGTGAAAAGCCCGGCCTACGTGGATGAGGCAGCCTGCAAAGGGTGCGGCTCCTGTGCGGCCGCCTGTCCAGTTGACGCCATCAACATGCGCTTCTTCTCAGACGAGCAGATCATGGCCCAGGTGCAGGCCGCCACAGAGGTAAAAAGAGAGTTTCCCCTCATTGTGGCCTTCCTTTGCAACTGGTGCAGCTACGGGGCGGCAGATCTGGCCGGAACGGCGCGCATCCAGTACCCGACCAACGCTCGCAACATTCGGGTGATGTGCTCGGCGCGCGTGGACCCAAGCTTCATCCTGGAAGCCTTGCGGCGAGGTGCGGACGGTGTGCTCATCGCCGGCTGCCGCATTGGCGAATGCCACTACCGGGATGGCAACTATCAGGCCCTGCAAAGGGTGAATGTGCTAAAAGGCGTACTGGAGAAGATTGGCCTAGATCCGGGAAGAGTCAAGATCGTCTGGTGTGCCGCCAGCGAGGGTGAGATTTATGCAAAGGATCTCAGAGATTTCATAGGTGAGCTGAAGGCCATGGGCCCCATCGGAACGGAGCTGAAAAAGAAACGCGCGGAGGAGAAGAATGAGGAGACTGCACTTCCATGATGGAAATACAGAAAGATATGGATGCAGAAGGTACTCACATTCTGGCCAGGCAGAAGACCAAAGAGCGAGAGATCGTCCTCGATTACGATTATAAAAAGTGCGCCGGCTGCTCCATCTGTGTAGCTCTCTGCCCGAAAAAAGCGCTGCAAGAGGGGCCATTGCAGGAGATTGCCAAGGGCCTGGACGCGCCGCCCGTGCTCATCGATCTGGATGCCTGTGCCTTTTGCGGCATGTGCGTCAATTTCTGTCCCATGAAGGCCTTTAAGATGACTGTGCGAGAAAGACAAGCCCAGGAAGCGGCAGAAGCTGCAGGACCGTCGGAGGGCCAGGCATGACGGACTCAACGAAAGTGGTAGATGCGGCAGAAGCGACAGAGGTTACGGAAAAAACGGGTGAAGCAAATGGGATGGAAAAAGTTGTGGATTTCATAAAGCAGGAGCAGTATCCCCGGCTGCTGGCAGAGGCCCTGCCTAACGAAAAATGCCTGCCCTGCCTGCTCTGCGAGCCTGTTTGCCCCACCAAGGCCATAAAGGTCACTTTCAATAAAACACGCGAAGACTATGGCCCCCTGCGCCCGGAAATAAAGGGCAAAATCGCCATCGATGCCGAAAAGTGCAATCTTTGCGGCCGGTGCGCAAAATTCTGCAAGGCATTCTTGCTGTTGGACAAGGACGCGTTAGAGAGAGCGAAAGATCCCCGCAATCTGGTGCCCTATGAGCAGCTCCTAGTGGATGAGGAACTTTGCGACTACTGCGGCCTATGCGTGCCCCTTTGTCCCGAGGAAGCGATAAAAGTAGAGGGCGAGCCCTTAGAAGTGCCGGAAGCAGAAAAAGAGTTCGCAGGCAAGATCGAGATCGACCAGGACCTGTGCATCGGCTGCGGCAGATGTGCAGAGGTCTGTCCCTACGAGGCCATGGACATAAAGAAACCCTTCCAGGGCGATATAAAGCTGGTCGAAAAGAACCTGGTGCGTTGCGATCCTCAGGGCTGCCAGGCCTGCTTCAATGTCTGCCCGGCCAAGTGCTGGTATGTGGACGAGCGGGGAAAAGCAGCACCGGTCAAAGATCAGTGCATCTTTTGCGGGGCATGCGAGAAAGCCTGTCCCGTCTTCGCCATAAAGGTCGAGCGTTCCGATGTCAGGCACACGGAGATAAAGGAGACACCCTGGGCCGAGGAGTGGAAGCAGGCCATCTCCGCCATAAAAACTGGGGAGCGGCTGCGTCCGGATGTGAGCGGGGCCGTCTCTCCGCCGGACATAGAACGTTCGCCCCTGCAGGCACCCGAGAAGCCGAAAATCGATCCCGAGCTGCTGCGGCTAGTGAATGAAGCCCTATCGCCACTGGAGTCACTGCTGAGAAAGCCAAAAGTTCGGCAAATCTTCGAGAAGGAGCCCGCCGAAGAGGCCAGCCGGAAGATTGTAGAGCGGCTGCACAAAGATGAGGCCAAAAAGGCTGCAACAGCGGATACTATCGACAACAGCGAGGGGGCGACGCAATAATGCCCGGAGATGAACAGTTCAAGCAAGAGGTGCTTCGCCTGGCCGGGCATGAGTTATTGACCTGCATTCAATGCGGCACCTGCTCCGCCAGTTGCCCTACGGCGCGTCTTATGAATCCCAGCATCCGAAGGTTGATCAAACTCTGCCTGGAGGGCAAAAAGGAGGAGGCTACACACAATGAGACACTGTGGCTGTGCACCTCCTGTCTTCTTTGCACGTCACGCTGCCCGCGGGGCATCCGACCTAAAGCAGTGGTCTCGGCTCTAAAAGACATAGCTGAGCGGGCGGGCCTGCAAGGCAAGGACGCCGCTTACGAGAAATTCTTTTTAGAGCAGATCAAGGACTATGGCAGGATAGCCGAGCTGGCTCTCACGGCGAAGTTCTTGCTCGTCTTTCCCCAGGGAGCGGTGCAGTCCATGCAGATGGGCCTGGAGCTACTTCCCAGGGGCAAGATCGACCTTAAGATTGAGAAGATCAAAGGCCGGGATGAGGTCAAGAAGATCATAGAGGAGCTCTGGAAAAAATGAAGCTGGCTTACTATCCGGGCTGCGTCTCCAAGTCTACGGGAAAGGAGATGGACGCATCCACGCGGGCCGTCTCTGCTGCTCTGGGAATTGAGCTCGTGGAACTCCCGGACTGGAACTGCTGCGGGGCGACGCACGTCTCTCATGAGCTGGTGGCCACGGGCCTGGCTGCTCGCAACATGGCCCAGACCAACCTCCCGATCATGACGGCCTGCTCCATCTGCTACAGCAACCTGAGGGCTGCTGCGCAGCGGCTGGAGGAGCCGGAGACCCTGGAAAAGGTGAACGCCGTGCTGGACAGGAAGTACAGCAGCGCATACAGCAGCGCAAAGATACGGCATGCTCTGGACGTCATTCTTGAGGCCCTGACCGAAGGCGATGAGAGGATCGTGGTGCCCCTCAAGGAGTTGAGGGTCGCCCCCTACTACGGCTGCCTGCTCACGCGCCCCCAGGGCGTCTACAGCCCACAGTTTCCAACGATCCTGGAAAATCTGATCAAGAGGCTGCAGGCGGTGCCTGTTGATTTCCGGCTCAAGACCTTTTGCTGCGGCGGGCCCATCTTCATGCCCCAGGAAAAGGCGGCTGATGACATCGCCTTTAAAATTTTGGCAGAGGCCAAGAAAGCCGGGGCGGAGGTCATCGTCACCGTATGCCCGCTCTGCCATCTCATGCTCGACGCCAAGCAAAAGGTGCTGGAGCAGAAAATGGGGGAGAAGATCGGCATTCCGATACTCTACGTGACGCAGCTCGTGGGCATAGCGCTGGGCCTGGGGCCCGAGGAGCTGGGGCTCTTCATGAATTCGGTGTCACCCATGGCGATGATGGAGAGGGTGTATGCGAGGTTATCTGAATAGTATTAAGAGGCGCACAAGGATGAGCATCACGCCCTTCGCCCAGCACGAGCGTACGCACCTGCCCGCGAGCGCCCCCCTCCCAAGAGCTCGCCGGACGCTCCCATTGCATTTTCAGGAGATGTTTCTTATCCCCCGCACTCCCCGCCGGACTCGTACGCCTCCCGGAGCTGATCGGCCACGCTCTCCGAAAGCATCTGTCCGGCCACGGTGAAGAAGATCTCGGCAAAATCGGTTTGAAGGCATCCGGTACTCTCCGTTCCTTCTATTACCAGGTCGGCCAGATAACGCATGTCCTCGACGGACAGTTTTTTCAGGCGCTGCTCGAATTCCTGCACGCTTCTAGAGTGGTGATTGGCCACGGGGGGCAGAATGTTCAGGTACTCAATCTCAATTCCCTTCTTTTGCAGCACTTCCAACTCCGGAACCAGCTTTATTAAAATCTGCAGGTCCCTCTCGTTCAGATCTCGGGCCATAAAGGCTAATAGTGCTCTGCAATAATATAGCTCTAACCACACGGCAATTGCAGATTCCTATCTGTCGAATGAGCTATTCTTAAGATTGGGGCTAAGCAATTTCAAGCTTAATTAAAACAAAATATTTTAAGTAAAAAATTTTTAATGTAGCCTTAAAATGCATTAGTTGTCACCTCTTGATGCAAAATTATAAATATTACTAGCTAAAATTATTATACTAGATTTGGGGTGGATACTAAATGGCGACAGGCTTTAACTGGGCGGGGAACGCAATTGTCAGAGATACGGTTATGTGGGACAAAAGAGCGGTCATCGGCAACCTGGGCCTCTACATTCCCACCGACATTCGGGCCTGGCTATCCTCTACGAATAGCGAGGTTATCCAGAGGGCTTTGCAGGATATCGGTCTTCCATCTGCTCGCGAAGCCGGTACATTTGACCCGCGGGCCTGGAAGATCTGGGATTATGTGGCGACCTATGTGCAGTATGTCACGGATAAAAGCTCCTTCGGCCTGGAGGACTTCTGGCTCTTTCCTGAGGAGACGCTGGTTTTGCACAAGGGCGACTGCGAGGATTCCTCTTTCCTGCTGGCCGCTCTTCTTTTAGCCAGCGGCATCTCCGAGCACTGCGTGCGCGTGGTTTTGGGTACGGTCTCCACACCGGACGGATCTTTTGGCCATGCCTGGGTGGTCTACCAGAATGAGTTCGGCCGCTGGTGTCTGCTGGAATCGACCCTGGATACCGTCCCAACAAAGCTCACACCGGCCGATCCGTTTATAGTGCCTGGAAATGAATATAATTACCTGCCCCAGTTCTGCCTGAACGGTTCTCACCTCTGGTCGATGGGGGCGGCAAATGCAGAGATGGCCGATTACCTGAAAACGAGGGGCAAGGTCCAGGTGAGGCAGAAGGCCTCCAAAAAAAGGCTTTTCTGAGCTTGATCTCGGAGCTTCATACGCCCTTAAGAAATCCCCTAATAACATGCAGCATACTCTCCATCTTCTTCCAGTGGCCGCCCTCCCAGTAGAGCTTCTTGCAGGCGCTGCATTGCCACCTCTTCGTCCCGGACGTCTTCATCACTTCCAGTCGGCCGTTGCACAGCGTGCATCTCCAGGGATCAAGTCGCAGGGGCACCCCCGCTTTGGCCATTTCCAGGAGCTGATCGGAAATTGCCGTGGACCGGATGAGTACGCACTGCACGCCCGCGCCCGGGCAGGCCTGGAAAAGTCCCCTGTCCCTGGTAATAATAGTGCGGCTCTCTTTCTTTGCCTGGAGCAGAAGCTCTGCGTCGCTCTTTCCCTTCGGGAGGGCCACATCCTGCCCTAAAAGCCGCAACCACCTTCCCAGGCGCATGAGCATCAGATCCACCAAAAAGCGCTGCACATCTCTTCGCCAGGCATCCGCAACTATTTATCGATTGATCTCGGACACCTCTCTCATGAAAAAGGCGATGAGCAATGTGGACGTCGCCGCCATGGCTGCGGAGCTATCCGACAGGATCCTGGGCGGCTTTATGGGCAAGGCCTACCAGCAGTCCTCGGACAAGATCTGGCTGTCTATCCAGTCTCCGGCGGAAGGCAGGCTGGATCTGCTTCTCGTAGCCGGCAAGAGAGTCAATATCACCAAAGGGCAGCGGCCTGCCTCCAAAACGCCGCCCCAATTTCCCACCATGCTCCGCAACCGTATAACCGGCGGCAGGATTGTCGAGATTTTGCAGCACGACCTGGACCGGGTCCTGGAGATCGCCGTAGAGCGCAGCGGACTTCGCCACTACCTGGTTATTGAGCTGTTTCCCAAAGGCAGCATGATTCTGCTCGATGAGAATCGGCAGATCCTATCCATGCTCAAAAAGATGGTCTACCGGGGCAGCAAAATGGCAGCCGGTGAGACGTACCTCTACCATCCCGGCCAGCTCGACCCCAGAAGCATTTCTCGGGAAGAGCTCTCGGCCTGGCTGGCCAGCGCCGGCCAGGATCTGGTCCGATCCATTGTGCGAGGACTGAACATGGGCGGAACCTACGGCG
Organism: Methanothrix sp.; assembly: GCA_011391755.1. Taxonomy (GTDB): domain Archaea; phylum Halobacteriota; class Methanosarcinia; order Methanotrichales; family Methanotrichaceae; genus Methanothrix. Next base: position 6,161 of record JAABPZ010000079.1, read on the forward strand.
AGGAGGTCTGCCTGGTGGCGGGAGTGGATAAGAACAAGCCCGCCGCAGATCTGGACCCTGGCGAGATTGAAAAGGTCCATCAGGCCTTACGAGAGGTTTTCCTCGATGACACTCTCGATCCGCACATCGTTCTCGACAAGGGCGAGCCGGTGGATGTACTATCCCGGCCTCTCAAGATCTACGAGGGCCTGGAGAAAAAGCGCTTTGCCACTTTCAGCGAGGCCTTGGACACTTTCTTCGTAGAAAAAGAAGGGGATGAAGCGGAGAAGAAAAACCCTCTGGATCGCAGGATCGATGTGCAGCAAAAAGCGATTGAGGAGTTCGAGGCCCAGGAGAAGTCTTTCATCGGCAAAGGGGAGCTGGTCTACCAGATTTACGGCAGCGTGGAGCAGATTTTGTGCGTGGTGGGGCAGGCCCAAGCCAAGGGTTTTTCTTACAATCAGATCTGGGAGAAGATCAGCGGCTCGGGCCTGCCTCAGGCCAAGACCATTCTCTCTTTAGACGGGCAGGGCGAGATGCGCGTCCTGCTGGATGGAGTGGAGCTGGAGCTACATGCCGGTCTCACCGTTCCCCAGAATGCGCAAAGGTACTACGAGAAGGCCAAGGAGATGGCCAGAAAAGGGAGCGGCGCAAAAGAAGCTCTGGTCATCACGAAGCAGCTTCGGGCAGGAAAGGCCGCTG
>JAABPZ010000080.1 GCA_011391755.1 Methanothrix sp.
GCTTTAACCTCAATTGCCTAGTATGAATTACTTAATAACAGTATATATAATTAACTAAACAAATCTATATTTCCTGTCACCCTCGGCCCAAAAGCTACACCTACTTTGAGCGCATCAGATTATACTTGTGCTAAAGCCACATAACACCCTGGAAGAGGCCGTACTGGCCCGTCATGTTGTCTGGATGGAGGAGCGCAAGGTCTTGAAACAATACTGGGATTGGTGCACTGCGCACAGCCGAGTGTTCGCGGCAATTGCCATCATCTCCCCACGCAGCCGCTATGCGTTAGTGGAGATGGACCTCTATGGTCTAGGCGCAGGTGGCCTGGATAGATATGCAGGCCGGGATATGCTGCGCATTGTGCTGGAGCAGCCCCTGAAAGCCGGGTCGATCTTTTTCGTGAGCCCCGTCTATGTTTCGGCATGCATCCTGGAAAAATCGGCTATAGCGTTTGCCATACGCATCAGCCGCAAAGCGCAAGAGGCGCTATCCCTTGACCAGATAACTCATGAGGAATGGATTCACGGCGATCTTATGAGATCCGAAGTGGGCGGACGAAACAAGAGCGCTTTTGCGCCGATGAGCGGCCAGGCCCGAGCAGAGGTGATCGAGGCTCTCCTCAAGGACGATGAAGCGGCCATTATGTAAGCATATACCTAGAAAATTTCAGAGAGATGGTCTTGCAGAAATTTGCAAAATGTCTTTAGAGCTTTATGTCACACAGACCGGGGTGGTTCCCATTTGGAGTAAGCAAGTAGACATCTCCGTTAAGCTTGACCTCAACATGGTTGCCTGCCGGGTTTGCATCATAATTATGGGTAACAAGGAAGAACGCCAGATCACGAGAAGTAATGCCTCGGTCATCGAAGGAAGTGATAAGATTCTTTAAGCTGGAGAGATCCTCATTCTCGCCAAATGCCATTCCTGAGTTCAAAGAGACTGCAATTATGCAGATTGCCATCATTGTCTTCAACCATCTCATGGCAGACTACTTGGCACATGCAGGATATATAGACGATTTAGAAGAGGATTTGCCCTAATATATGATAATATGAGAGATGATATTGTCCCCCCGTTTGACGACAAGGAGCTTTTCGAATGAATAGGACGTTAGGATGGTGGGAATCGCGCACGGATCGCCCGCCGCCCGCCATATGTGAGCCAATGGATGAAATGCTTGTATTCTCGTCGCTGGCTTGCACAACCTCCATCACGTTCGCGCCCACCAGCACCGCCGCGCACTCATCCGCCTGCGGGACCCGCGCCAGCGTGGGCGGGAGCGGCTGTTCTGCCGTGCCTGTGCCGTGCCCGCCCTGTTCGATCTCCTCGAACTCCTCTGTCGCCCGGATCTTCATCGCCTCCTCGAATACCAATTCCGATCTATTTGCACGTGACGGTAAGAAAAGCGTAGAAATTTAGTCTTAATGGTTTGAATAATACCACTCTGAATAATTATTGTTGCCAATATTGCATAAAAAATAGATATTATTCTTACTTAGTACGCGTGCCAGATATCCTTTTATAATTAAAAGTGATTTCTATCGTTAGGTGAAGTGATGCATATTCCTGATGGCTATTTAGGGCCTTATACCTATACTGCATTTTGGATCATAATGATCCCCATTTGGTACTATGCGGGAAAGAGGCTCAGTGCTGAGCTGAAGTCCAGACAAGTGCCATTGCTCGCAATGGCCGCAGCCTTCTCATTTGTTATTATGATGTTCAACCTGCCCATTCCCGGAGGCAGCACTGGTCATGCCGTGGGTGGAGCCATAATCGCCATAGTAATAGGCCCCTGGGCTAGTGTCATAGCTATCTCTGTGGCTCTTGTTAGGCGAGACATTTGGCGAATGGTCGAATGAGGAGATTCACGATTACGTAGGAAAGAAGATTGCCAGAAATTAAGGTTTAGTTATTATGATACCCGATTGGATGAAGGAAGTAAATGCCGGTTCATGCAAGTGTTCTGCCGCATCTCATGGCAAGAAGGGCTTTGTAGGAAAGACCATTGATGGTATTTTCGGCTTTTTAGAGGAGGCTTTTATATCGGAGAGCTTTTCTAAGCGGCGCGGCCTTCTACAGAGCTTGGACCCAAGAGCCAAGCTGGTTTCTATTCTGGCCGTAATATTTGCCACCAGCCTGATTAGCGACCTCTGGGTACTGATCTTCATCTATGTGCTGACGCTGCTTTTTTCCCATCTTAGCAAGATCGAGGTGGGTTTTTTCATCAAGCGTGTCTGGCTCTTCATTCCCGTCTTTGCCGGCATTATCGTCGTGCCCATGATCTTTAACGTCTTTTTACCCGGCGATCCTCTCTACCAGGTGGCGTACCTTGGCCCAGGGGCACACCTGGGGCCCTTTTCCCTGCCGGAGAGCATCTTCATCACTAAACAGGGTTCTATGGCCGCGGTGATCTTCACCATGCGTGTGGCAACCTGCGTTTCTGCCGTAGTGCTGCTATTTCTTACCACTCCGCAGCAGATCCTCTTCAAGTCCCTGCGCACGGTAGGGGTTCCCAAGATCTATGTTCTCACGCTGCAGATGACCTATCGATACATCTTCCTGTTCATGGAATTGATACGTGAGATGTATGTTGCCAAGAAAGCTCGGACCATCAAAGCCGGAGGATTAATTGATGAGCAGAAATGGGTAGGAGGGCGCATAGGATATACGCTTATCAGGTCTCTCTCCATGAGCGAAAAGGTACATATGGCCATGATGTCCAGAGGCTTTAACGGCGAAGTTCATATCATGCAGGAATTCAATATGAAAAATCGTGATTATCTGGCAGGAATCGTGGCTATATCCTTAAGTTTGGTGCTGGTGTTGATCTCCCAAAATGTCATCCGGGTATAAAAGTGGAATATACGATGAAAACGATAAATGAAACAATATTTAATTTAAAGAATGTTTCTTACTCATATGTGGGAAAGATCGATGCGCTGAGGGATGTATCCCTGAAGATAAACCGGGGTGAGCAGGTCACCATTATCGGCTCCAACGGCTGCGGCAAATCGACACTATTGGCCATTTTGGATGGGCTGGTTTATCCCAGCTCCGGCGAATTCTATGCCTTTGACAATCTGATATGCGAAGAGGTCTTTGATGCCATTAAGGACAATGAATTCAGGACCTATTTCCGGACAAAAGTGGGATTCGTCTTTCAAAATTCAGATGTTCAGCTCTTCTCTTCTACGGTCTATGAGGAGATTGCCTTCGGACCACTGCAGCTTAACCTGCCGCTTGAAGAGGTCAAGTCCCGGGTGGAAGATGTCATGGAGATGATGCAGATCGGCAAATTGCGCGATCGCTCACCTCATACTCTCTCCGGGGGAGAGAAGAAGAAGGTGTGCATAGCCACCGTCCTGGTCAACAATCCCGATGTGCTCTTGCTGGATGAGCCCTCTGCTGGTCTCGACCCCAGAACTCAGCTCTGGCTGGTCGAGCTTCTTCAGGAGCTGGCGCATGCCGGCAAGACGGTGATAACGGCTACCCATGACCTGGAGATCATCGATCAGATCAGCAAAAGAGCCATCGTCATGGGCGAGGACCACAGCGTTAAGATGGACCGGGATGCAGAGAGCGTTCTTTCCGACTACGAGCTATTGCTTTCTTCCAATCTGGTGCACGAGCATACCCATCTGCACGGCAAGCTGGTGCATGAGCATCTGCATGTGCATGGGCTTGAGCACAAGCATCATGATCACAAAGAATGAGGCGATTTAATATTTTCCCAATAATTTAGCCAAGCTCCCGTGCATGGTGTGGATATTAAGGCCGTGGCTGAGATACATCATGGGACATTTTCCGAAAATGCACTGCATTTGCAGCTCTCTGCATTTCTGTTTAGATTGATCTGTCTCCGTCCTCCAATGAATCCAGCATTTTTTGATGCCTTTTTTATTGAGTTCAACAATTGTATTTTCCGTGTTCTCTTTTTTCAGCCCGATAATGGCACAATCGATATATGACGGAAGGTCTGAGATTAGACGCATCGTCTCTTTTTCTGGACTATCCGAGAGATCAACCACATAAACTCTCTTTCCTCTGCGGGTCAATTCGTCTATCGTCAATTTCATGGCCGGTTTGGTCCTATCTGTGACGATCGTAAAGCTATTATTTTCCCAGAATGACTCTTGCTCGCGCATATCGTCCAACTCCACGCCTAAAGATAAGAGCTCAAAGTATAAAGCTAAAGCTGCTGATGATGTTATGGTGAGAAATATTCCGGAAGAAATCCCCCTGGAATGGGCCAGCGTGCCTGATATGCAAGGTGCCTGGATTATCTTGCAGCCCATAGAGGCAGATATGCAATTGGTGCAGTCGGGCCATCTCGTTAGCGGGACGTATTGCAGCGCAAAAGTCGAAGGCACTATCGAAGGAGTTCTCCTCAGAGAGGGAGAAGACATCGTCTTTATCGGAAAATGGGCCGATCTGTTGGGCAAAGGCGACTTTTGTGTATTTATTCACAATCGCGAAAGTGCCGAAGTTGGCAGAACCTTTTTCCAGGGAAATTGGAAGCACTCCAAAAACAGGAATTGGGACGGCGAGTTTGTGGGAGAAATGAGATAATGCAGATAACCGATCACATTCATGCCCTGAAAATCCCCTTTCAGATAACAGATCCGTCCGGCCAAAAAATTCCCAGATTCGTTTACGCCTTTCTTATTTACGGGGAAGAAATTTGCCTTATCGACAGCGGGGTAGCCGGCTCTGAGAAGATCATTCTGGACTATCTGAAAAGAACCGGCAGAAGCCCAGAGGAGATCTCAAGGCTCATCCTCACCCACGCTCACCCCGATCACATCGGCGCAGCCAACGCCATCAAACGCATTTGTGGCTGCACCGTAGCGGCTCATGCTGCGGAAAAGGCATGGATCGAGGATGTGGACTTACAAGCAAAAGAGCGCCCCGTTCCCGGCTTTTGCACCCTGGTGGGCGGCTCAGTCCCGATCGACTGCACCCTGCAAGAGGGAGATGTTCTGCATCTGGAGGGCGGCCTCGCTTTGCAGGTGCTGCACACGCCAGGCCACTCTCCCGGCTCCCTCTCTCTGTGGCTGGCTGAGGAAGGCGCTCTCTTCACAGCGGATGCTGTTCCCATTGCCGGAGATATGCCCATCTATCAGGATATTCTGGCATCGGTTCGCTCCGTGCAGAGGCTTGCCGCCATTCCGGAAATCAAGCTTCTTTTGGCAGCCTGGGATGAGCCGCGCCGGGGTAGCGAAGCCTATCGCATCATGGATGAAGGGCTGCGATATCTGCAGCGCATTCACAACAGCGCTCTTATGGTGGCGGGAGCAAATCCTGCGCAAGAGGAGCCGGACAGCATGCAGCTATGCCGGCGGGTCTTATTTGAGCTGGGCCTGCCCCAGACAATGGCCAATCCTCTGGTGGCCGCATCTTTTCAGGCCAGCTTGAAGGAAGAGATACGTGATCACCCGGATCTCCTAAAAATCTTATCCGGGAAAGATGCATCATGAATCCAACTTATGAGGATGAGGATAAAATAATCTGGCTCAAAGATCGTGACGCTCTGGCCAGAATGGGCTACGTGCGGGAGAGTTGGCTGCTCTGCCCCATTCGTACCGGCCCGGTCAGAGCTTTGCCTGGCGAGATGCTCATCGGCTATGTCGTCTTGAAGAAGACTGCGGCCAAATGCGATGAAAGGGGCTATTGCAGAAGGATCTTCACCCTGCGGTCCGAGGATCGATTCTGCGATCCAAGGGGAATCTTTCGGGATTCTATGCCGTCCGAAGCCGTCGATCCGCTCCTCGTCGAGGCAGGAAGACCAGGAAGGAGACCGATCTTATCTGACGAAAAACCTTTTGTATCTTGAAAGATATTCTAGAAGACAAAATCAAGGTTAGTTGTATTTTTTCTGATGGGTGATCGATATGGTATTAGCGAAAATTCTCTTGAAAAAGGCACAGCAGAAGAAAATGTGGGGAATGGTTGATCGAGTCGTAGAAAGCTATGATAATTTCGCTCTTGTAGAAGCAAGCGACGCTCAAATCGCCGACATCAAGAAAGAAGGATACCGGGTGGTACCACTCCCACTCGATCAGATGAGCATTAAACTTGGTTCCGTTACTATTAACACAGGAGAGCCGCGCATTGATAAAACTGGTGCGATCAAGGCTCATCCCGCTTATGCTCATAAAAATGAACCTGGCCCGGACAGGCACCACTACATTGTTCAATTTATTGGACCAACTAAAGAAGAGTGGAAAGAGGAGATAATCAAACGGGGTGGCGACGTAGGGGATCCGCTTCCTTCTTACAGCTTTATAGTTGAGATGGATGCAGAGGCTCTAAACAAGGTGAGCAATCTTCCGTTTGTCCGCTGGCTGGGCCATTATGACTCCTCTTACCGGTTGGCTGCAAATCTGCTGGAATCAATTGCGTTGCAGCAGGGAGCAGACGCCAGTGCCAGGTCCACGGTTGGATCTGCCAAGGACAAAGGCCAGATAATCCTGCAATCCAAGAAGGCTGATCCGCTCTCGAACACCTTTCAGATACGTTTTCAAAGCGTTGATCTGGTTGAGGGTGCCAAATCTAAGATCAAGGATCTGGGGGCTCTTATCCATACCGATAAATCCGTCCAGTCCATTTCCATAAGCTTCCCACCAGATACCAAAGATCTGGCAGAAAAGCTTCAGCAGATCGCATCCATCCACGGAGTCCAGCTAATTGACGT
>JAABPZ010000081.1 GCA_011391755.1 Methanothrix sp.
GCGGCCTTCATTTTGGTCTTCCCGGATGGATGTGTCATGGTAATTGAAGCTGTAAATAGGAGGTTGCCGGAGGGAGGTTTTCTCCGGCAGATTTTTCTGCTATGCTCTATGCTTGCCGATCTCTTTCTATCGATCATCAGGATGCTTCATACTGCATGACTGGTTTTTCCTCAGCCGAACCCTCCATAGAGGTAAAGCTGATGGAGGCATCGCCCTCGGCTACCAATACCACCGAGAAAGGACAGCCTTCACTGCATTCTACTGCCGCTTTTTTAACGAAGGCAGTAGCATCCCAGGTCTGCCAGCCCGGTCCCTGAATATCGAAGGTACCCACCGCCACAGGATCATACTCAGGCTGATCTGCCCAGGTGATTATATCCATGGCAGCCTGGTTATAGAGATAGATGCTCACCTTGCCCGGCCGCTCGACCTCTTTTACGTACATCTTCAGGCTGCCAGTGCTGATTTGCTGTGGCAGTGTGGTCATGCCCGCAAAGGCAAGATATGCGATCTTTTCAGGCTGCCCATTTTGGGACGAGACCCAAAGAGTGTCCTCGGGTCCAAAGCTCTGCTCTTTGTTGCCGGTATCCGTATAGGTATCCATCTGCAGCGCCGGAGCGAACTTTCCTGC
>JAABPZ010000082.1 GCA_011391755.1 Methanothrix sp.
CTTTCCTGCCCCTGCCGTACCTATTAAAAATAAGGCAAAGACCAATGTCAGAATGGTCTTCTTTGTGCACATTTTCATCTTAATTCACCTCTCCTTTTCTTAAATTATGAGACAATCGCTCCGTAGAGCATACCCATTAGAGTGGAGGCTATCACGACCAGGCTGAAGTAAACAGCACCTTTCTTTGGGCCTATGATTCTCGTGATCACTATCATGCTTGGCAGGCTCAGCGATGGGCCGGCCAGGAGCAGAGAAAGCGCCGGACCTGCAGCCGTAATTCCAGTGCTGTAACCGAACAGCGTCCCTACTACTGGTACCTCTAGCAGGGTCGGCATATAGAGCAAAGCCCCGATAATAGAGGCTGTAAAGCATGCCAGGAAGCTGTTCGAGCCTAAATAGGTTCTGAGCAGTTCGGTGGGCATGAAGTAACCAATAATCCCCGTTATGAAGGTTCCAACCACCAGTAGGGGAAAGATCTTTTTGGTCAGAGACCAGGTCTCACTGAAGAAGGCGCTCTTCTCCTCAGAGGAGAAATATTTTGTCAGGACAAAAGCAGCAGCCACTATGAATGCAGCGACTATCGTCCATTTAATTGAGAAGTCTAATTTCGAAGTGGCAGATAGCAACACACCAATTAGGAGCGCAATGAATAAAACCGCGATACGTTCAGTTCGAGCACTTCCTTGGGGCTCGGTCGTCATCTGAATAGCTTGAGATGGTGCATTGGCTGGTGGAATCTCGCACTTCTTAGAGCTCCTCTCGAATATTGCAGCCATTATCAGGCCGATGATAACTGCCATGGACACTGCGGCAATCGCTCTGGCAATTCCTAGATCCAAGCCCAGTACTCTGGCAGTGAGAACTATTGCTAGGAGGTTTATAGCAGGGCCAGAGAAGAGGAACGCGGTTGCCGGACCTATCCCTGCCCCCTTCTTTTCTATTCCTGCGAACATGGGCAGTATAGTGCAGCTGCATACTGCCAGTATTGTGCCGGATGTAGCTGCCACGCTATAGCATAACCACTTAGGAGCATCTTTTCCGAAGTACTTCAGCACCATTTCCGTCTTGAGGAGTGCTGCTATGGCCCCTGCTATGAAAAATGCTGGTATCAGACAGGTCAAAACGTGCGCTGATAAATATTCCAGCAATGTTTGCAGTCCTGCTTGCAGGGCCGCCATGATTGTATATGTAACCATAATATTAGCTCCTACTTGACAAAGATTTTTCCAGGATTTTTCCAGCCTCGGAAAGCTGAGATATCTGCACCAGGGTCATACTGTCCACCATTCTGATCAGATCAAATACTTGAGGATCCTTTATGCAGTAGACCGTTCTTTTGCCCTCTACTTTGCGTTCCAATATATCAGCTTCGTAGAGAATGTTCAGATGTTTGGATATTGTGGATTGAGATCTCTGGAAAGCAGGGAGGATCTCGCAGACGCAACGCTCGCCTGCGGACAAAAATTCCAGTAGCTCAAGCCTGGTGGGATCGGATAAGGCGCTCAGGATCTTTACGCGCAAGTCCGAGACAGATTTTTGAGTCATGACAAAAACATGCTAATCACATATTCGGATATAAACTTATCGCAATATGGCGATTATTAGATATTAGACAGTAGTTTACATTGATCGTTTAATGGCGAGTCCCTCCCGAAGCGGAATCATGCCCCGCTCCAAAATGAGTGGCACTTCCTATAAGGGCGCTGTGGATAGGTGCAGATCCTGCTTGAGACTTGATTATGCGATTTTAGGATCGTTCTTCTTTCAAACCACTGGTATAGATTTTTATGAAGGCGAAAGCTTTATATATCGACAATTGACGTATAGTTTATTGGCAAAGGTCGATATTCTATTTTTTCCCTCCTACACCCAAGACTTTTGCCTCCCTCCTTATTACCAGCATTTCCACTAGCTGGGCATCCTTGCTCGCAAGTTCATATGGTCTATGATATTTTTGAAATTACAATTTTTATATCATAGATCTCTTTTTGATCCCAGCTCTTCCGTTCTTCATCATCCTCGTTGATCAGAGCTTCCTCGTAACTCCCTTTTTGCGTAATTAGGAAAAGTTCATATATCTATCCGGATACATAGATACTTGAGAAGAGAAATAGAATGAACGAGAAATTAAAGGCAATACGAGAGCAGGTTAAGGCGGAAATGGAGCACATTCCGCGCGGCGGCTCTGCACAAAATGAGTTGCGCATGATCTATTGGCCTTTGAGAATGAACAGCCTGGGAAAGAAGGCAAAAGCAGATGAGACAAAAGAGGATATCCTGAAGAGGGCGATTATTGAGGTGAAGAAGACACACAGCGACTTTAAGCCTCAGTATAATGAGCAATTCTTTAAGATCGAATCAACTATCGAGTGATCAAATGGAGATCTATCTCGATGAATCTGGAAGCCTTGGCCGGCTGGGGTCTCGTGCCTCTAAAGAAGATCTGTATTTTGTTATAGCTACCCTAATTGTCAGAGATGACCTCCCTATCAAGAGATGTGTTAAGGACATAAGGAGAAGGAAGATCAAAAAGAAATACAAGGTTAGATCGGAGTTGAAGTTCAGTAATTCCTACAAGACCATCAGAAGAAGAACCCTTGAGTGCGTGGGCAGAACCAATAATGACATTGCATTTGCCTTGCTGCGAAAATATCAGGTTGATGAGGACCTCAAAAATAAGCCGCAGATGGTGTACAACTATCTCTGCAAGCAACTGCTCTACAGAATCATAAGCAAATATGAGATGGGCGGCACGATAAATATAATCGTAGATAGATCCCTCTATGGAGTCCAAAGAGAGAATTTCAATGATTACGTTGAGGGCCGGATAGGTGTTCGCATACCTGCAAGTATAGAGGTCTCACATGTCGATTCAAAACAGTGCCCATGTGTTCAGGCCATAGACTTCGTCGCCGGTGCAATAAGCCGTAAGTATAGAGACAATGACGACCAATACTATCAAAAAATCCAAAATAGAGTATCCATAGTACTCGATTTCTTTGAACCGGATAAAAGAAAGCTGTAGCGAACCCCTCTCTACTTCGTCCCACCCGCCAATTGGCGGCCTCATTCTTTTCGAGAGGGACTTACAACACTACGAATTATAATAGTTGAGTAGATCTATTTAAGACTTAGCATCAATGATCGAGCAATGCTATTATTCGTCCTCGACCACCCTGGCCGGAGATCTTCAGAGCGATGGCCTCGACCTTTGCAGTTTCACGCGCCCTCCGCAGGCCTATTTTTCCCACATACTTGCTTTTCGTCTTCCTGTCCATCTTCCAGTAATGATACCAGTACGGCCCGTGCAGCTCCCCGCCGGTCCTGGCGCAGCGGCAGGAGGGCTTGCCGCACAACACCCTCTGCAGCACATAGGAGCCGCCGCCTCTGGCAGGCTCGATCTCCAGAACCTCAGCTCCCTTCTTCTCGGCCCGCTCCTGGGCCACAATCTGGGCTTCGAGCTGCTCAATAGCGTGATCTATCCCGGCCATCTGCTCTTGGAGCGCTTCCAGCCTCCTTTTGAGGCCCTCGGAGTTCATGCCGTCTTATGTGTACTTTCTGGAAGATCAAATTAACTATGGCACATAAGACGAGAGCAAGCGTGCAAGTCATTACTCGATATCCCTGGCGTATCCAGCTCTATTCCGAGCAGTTAGGCCCTCTTCCAAGAATTACCAATAATCTATAAATTATTGGTAATTTATTGGTAACCTGGCAAGTAGCGAATGCCCCTGTAGCGTCCCTCTTTTCGCAGTTGTCCCGCTTTTTGCATCTTCTGCCAGCAGATATCTGGCCTGGCCTCGTTTACGTCCAGCAGCTCCCAGCCCGTCCGCCTTCAGGCCGCCAAGGCTACGAAATAAGAATTTCATGAGCAAACACGCGCAATTTTCTCATAATACGTCAAGCTTATATAAATGATTGACATATAATGAGATTATGTGGCTTAGCGAGAGTGAGATTGAGACCCTGATGCTTATCGCCGGAGCAGAGCGAGCCGTGTATCCAGCGGACCTCTCCCTGGCCCGGAACCTTCGCCCAGAAACCCTCTCTCGAATAGTCACCAGCCTCGCAAATAAGGGCCTGTTGGAGCGAAAAGATAGAGAGATCGCTCTGGCCAGGACTCCTGCCGCAGAATCCTTCAAAAGGCTCTACTTCGCCCACCGGGCCTCTCCCTTCTCGCTATTGTTTGCAGACAGACGAATTGATCTGCTCTCCCGAATAAAGAGCGGACAAAAGAGCGTCCAAGTGCTTGAGGAAGAGACAGCCATCCCGAAAAAGACGATCTACCGCTATTTAAAAAGCCTCCTCCGCCTGGGCGCAGTGAAGCGCACCAAAAAGGACAGGGCCTATCTCTATTCCTTGAATAAAATCTTCTGGCAGGAGATCGAAGACTTCGTGGCTGCCATCCTGGAATACCAGGCCCTGCGTCTCGTGCCCAGTGAGGCCCTGCTCATCAAGAATTACGGGAACAGCGTGCTCTTCAAGAGCATACGCACACAGGATGCCACATTCACCTCCTTTTCCGCCTATGAGGATTACGGGATCGAGCTGGGGCTGAGGGATTACTACTACACCCTGCCCAAGAGAGAGCTATCCATCCAGGAGGTCTTCATCCACTCCCTGGACTCGGCAGGCGAGCTGCAGCAGAAGCTTTTTTGCGTACTATTCTATCTGAAGAACAGAGATAAATTGGAGGGAATCGATCATCCCATGATGAAGGATCTGAAAGCAGTGCTGCAGGGCGAGAAGATCAGAGACTATCCAACCCTGGAAGACATCGAGGACAGGACAGATCTCTATGATATCCAACTTTAGCCGGATCTCCAGGCGAGAGGAGATTAACGAGCTTTTCGAGCAGCTCGGCCAGGTTCTGGAGCAGAAGGTTGAGGCCCTGCTCATCGGCGGAGCTGTGATGCTGGAGTTGGGGCTCAAAGACGCCACCAAGGATATCGATGTCGTCTGCCGGAGCGAGGAGGACAAGGAGAGGCTGCTTGCTGCCGCCAAGGCCCTGGGCTTTGAGATCGTCGGCCCGGAGAAGAGGCATGAACGGCTGGGCGTCAAGCGGCTGGCAGTGAAAGGTGGGCGCAATCTGGACGTCTTTGCCGAGCGGATCTCCTATGACTTCGACCTCTCCGAGGCTATGTGGCAGAGGGCTACAAAAATCAGGGCCTTCGGCAGCCTGGTGATCAGGGATGCCTCCCTCGAGGACATCTTCATCATGAAGCTGATCGCCATACCTACCGGGAGACGCCCCGGACTGCTCCAATCTGGTCATTGCAGGCCTGGACTATAATGCCGTCTACAGCGAGATAGAGGCGCAGTACCGCAAGGCTGGCGAGGCGAAACAAAAGATCTGGATCACCTACATCGAGGAAGGCATAGCTCGGCTAGGGGATAACGACTTGACCATTCCCATAGGCGACAAAATATCGCTTTTGGCCTCTGAGTACCACGAAAAACTATGAAAGGATCCAGCCCGCCCGGATCTCTGCCGTGCTCCGCCCTCCCCCCGCGTAGGCCCTCTCTGTCCCGCGATGAATTATGTTCGGCTACTGCCCCGGTTGTGGTGACGAGCTGGCCGACGTAGGCCCAGGCGAGGTGGTCTGCCTGGACGGCTACCTTGCTGAAGTGCAGGCCGAGCCCCAGGAGCAAAGAAAGCTAAAAAAATTCCAATCGCACTACACCGGACAGCCTCCCGTGGCGCAGCTCGCTGCATCCCCGGCGATTCCCTCGTCGCATATTATCTCCGATCGGTCCAGCCCCCACTGGGGAGGCCGCCAGCCGTCCTCGGCGTAGGATGTCGCCTCGCCTACCGTCACCACGGCACTGGCCTGCGTCGTTGCCCCGCCTGAGCCGTCTCGGGCATGAGCCTCCACCCGAGCGGTGTTCACGAACTTGCCGTTCTCTGAAGCCTTTGCCAGATATTCGATGAACCGGCTTTCGCCGGCCGGGATGGCCGCCGTTACCCAGACCAGATTCTGCCCTTGCACCTGGGGCTCTGCCGAGGCATTCAAGATCTTCAGGCCAACAGGCAGGCGGTCCGT
>JAABPZ010000083.1 GCA_011391755.1 Methanothrix sp.
GATGTTGAGCTACGCAGCATCAGCGTCACCAACCGATCAACGAGAATGCGAAGGATAGAGCTGACCAGCTATGCCGAGGTCGTCTTGACGACCCCGGCAGCCGATGCGACACATCCCTCTTTCAGCAATCTCTTCGTAGAAACAAAGATCGTTCGCAAGAGATCTGCGATCCTCTGCACCCGCCGGCCAAGGTCAAAGGACGAGAGAACTCCCTGGATGCTGCACCTGATCACAGCGGAGAAAATCGAGGTCGATGAAGTTTCCTATGAAACAGACCGCTTGAAGTTCATTGGACGAGGAAGAACTGCCGCAGATCCTGTGGCTTTGACGGGGTCATCAAAGCTCTCAGATAGCGAAGGATCTGTCTTAGATCCCATCGTTGCCATCAGGTGCGTTGTCACGATCAATCCAGGAGAGACTTCACGGGTGAACTTCATCACAGGCATTGCAGAGACGCGAGCTGCTGCCATAGAGTTGATCGATAAATACCAAGACGTGCGCATGGCAGACCGTGTCTACGACCTGGCCTGGACTCACAACCAGATGATTATGCAGCAGCTCAACATCGTCGAGGCCGATATCCAGCTCTATGAGCGCCTTGTCAGTGCCATACTCTACACAAGCCCAACCTGGCGCGCCAGCCCGAGCGTTCTTTTGAGCAATCACAGTGGCCAGTCAGGCCTGTGGGCTTACCGCATCTCGGGCGACTATCCGATTGTACTGCTCAGGATAGGGGATCGATCTTACATCGAGCTGGCGCACCAGCTCTTGAGGGCCCATGCTTACTGGCGCATGATGGGGCTGGCAGTGGATCTAGTGATCTGGAACGAAGACAGCTCCGGATACAGACAGCATCTTCAGGACGATATTATGGGCCTGATTTCCTCTTGCACAGAAGCCTGCACTCTGGACAGGCCGGGCGGCGTCTTTGTTTTGCATACGGATCAGATCTCTGATGAGGCCAGGGTCCTGGTACAGGCCGTGGCCAAAGCCATCTTCACAGATGACCAGGGAACTTTTGAGGATCAGCTCGAACGCAAGAGCGGACTCTCTGGTACCGTTCCTCTTTTAAAGCAAAAAAAAGCGGTTCGGGTCGAGAACTACGAGGCGGCTACGTCTACCGGCCGGGATCTGATCTTCTTCAATGGTCTTGGCGGGTTCACAAAGGACGGGCGTGAGTACATAATCCGGGTTGCTCCTGGACAAGCAACCCCAGCTCCTTGGTCGAATGTGATCTCAAACCCCAATTTCGGGACTGTAATCTCGGAGAGCGGCGGAGCATACACGTGGGGCGAGAACTCCCAGCAGTTCCGCCTAACTCCCTGGTATAACGATCCGGTGAGCGATACCAGCGGCGAGGCTCTGTACATTCGAGATGAAGAGAGCGGAGCGTTCTGGTCGCCCACGGCATTGCCCGCCCGCGGCAAGACGCCTTACACCTGCAGGCACGGGTTCGGCTACAGCGTTTTCGAGCACAAAGAGAGTGGGATTTTGTCCGAGCTGTGGGTATATGTGGCAATAGACGCTCCCATAAAGTTTTGCAGGCTCTTGGTCCGCAATGAGTCAGGCGTGTCCCGCAGGCTATCATTGACCAGCTACATCGAGCTGGTGCTGGGAGAAACGCATTCTAAGACGGGGATGCACATTACCACAGAGATCGATCCCAGGACCGGGGCCCTCTTTGCCAGAAACGCGTACAACACGGATTTTCCCGGCAGGATAGTATTCCTGGATGTGAACGAGGAAGTGAGCAGCTTCTCTGGGGACAGGACCGAGTTCCTTGGCCGAAATGGCCAGAATGCTCGCCCTGCCGCCCTGGCGCGTGAAAGGCTCTCCAACAGAGTTGGCGCGGCCATGGACCCATGTGCAGCCATGCAGGTCGTGATCGATCTAGCAGACGGGCAGGAGCGCGAGATCGTCTTCACGTTTGGCATTGGACGGGATACGAGCGACGCTCGCAGCTTAATTTTGCGTTTTCGCGGATCAGGTCCGGCAAGAAGTGCTCTTGAGGCTGTGTGGAGCTACTGGAACCGGACTCTAGGCGCGGTGCACGTGGAGACACCGGATAAGGCCATCAATGTACTTACGAACGGCTGGCTCCTCTACCAGACGTTAGCCTGCCGCATCTGGGCGCGCAGCGGATACTATCAGTCAAGCGGAGCATTTGGCTTTCGAGATCAACTGCAAGATGTTATGGCGCTGATATACACAGAGCCGCAATTATTCCGGGAACATCTCCTACGATGTGCGTCCCACCAGTTCCAGGAGGGAGACGTATTGCACTGGTGGCATCCACCCTCTGGACGCGGGTCACGTACTCACAGTTCCGATGATTACCTCTGGCTGCCGCTGGCGGCTCACCGATACGTAACATCTACCGGAGACACCGGCGTGCTTGACGAGCGCATCAAATTCATTGAGGGCAGGCTCGTAAAACCTGATGAAGAGGATTATTATGACCTTCCCACGAGGTCAGAGGAGTCCGGCACCCTTTACGAGCACTGTGTCAGGGCCATCAGGAAAGGTCTTTCATTTGGCCAGCACGGCCTGCCCCTCATGGGTTCTGGAGACTGGAACGACAGCATGAACCGCGTGGGCTATCAGGGCAGAGGCGAGAGTGTCTGGCTGGCCTTCTTCCAGTACCATGTGCTTAATAAGTTCTCTGAGATTGCCCTTCTATGTGGCGATGCAGCTTTTGCAAATCAATGCAACAGCGAGTCATCCAATCTGCTCCAGAAGATCAAAGAGTTCGGATGGGATGGCCATTGGTACCTGCGCGCCTATTTTGATAACGCAGAGACCCTTGGGTCCGCTGCCAATGCGGAGTGCCAGATCGATTCTATCTCCCAGAGCTGGTCTGTTCTATCCGGCGGCGGAGATCCAGAGAGATCGAAGAAGGCTATGGAGGAAGTGGATCGCCTTCTGGTCAATAGAGATGCCTCGATGATACAGCTCCTGGGGCCGCCTTTCGATAAGTCCGACTCTGATCCCGGCTATATCAAAGGCTACGTTCCGGGAGTGAGAGAGAATGGCGGGCAGTATACCCATGCGGCTATTTGGGTGATTATGGCTTTTGCGGCCATGGGCGACAACAACCGGGCCTGGGAGCTATTGTCTATTATCAACCCTGTAAACCATGGCTCGACCCCGGAGGAGGTTGCGATCTACATGGCAGAGCCATACGTCGTTGCAGCAGATGTCTATGCACTCCCGCCCCACACCGGGCGCGGTGGATGGACCTGGTACACTGGAGCAGCAGGCTGGATGTATCGCCTCATAGTAGAATCGCTGCTTGGACTGAGGCTGGACGTTGACAAGCTACGTTTTACCCCCTGTCTTCCTGATGATTGGAAGTCGTATCGCTTGCATTACCGCTACCGTGAGACATTCTACCACATCACGATTATGCGGGTGGGGGCAGCGCAAAGCGTGACAGTTGACGGCCTGGTGCAGAGCGACGGGTCGGTTCACTTGGTCGATGATCAAAGGGAGCATTTCGTGGAGGTAAAGATGGCCTGATAGGAAAGGCCGCCATAGCCCATGTATTCTTAAATACAAATATTTTGGTACATAAATAGATATGAGTCATAATCTATATATACGTAATGTCCTGTTCGACAGGGATTAATGCCCAAAACTACATTGACCTTATCCGAACCTATAGCCAAAACGCTTAAGGTTTATACGGCAAAAACAAAGAGCAGCATGCGTGCCCAAAGTGAAGTTGTCGAGGAAGCATTAAAAGAGTTCTTTGAGAGGCACAATGTGTTGATCGAAATCTAATTGCATCAGAGCAAAAAGGGGTCGTGGGTGAATACTACTGAAAATCATCGCGAGAATCGAACGCATGAGATCTATTTTGGCAGTAAACACTGATTACGTCACATGTTGGTGTTTTTCAGTTGATCACGTACGCGACCCAAAAAGGACGGTGGTAAGTAATGGTCGCTGATCCAAACAAGTGGTTCTTGAAGTTTTCGCCAAACGGGGACGGACGTCCCTGGGGAGATGATACTTACATGGCCAAAAGGCAGGGTAATTACATGCCTTGGGATGAAAACTGCAAGATCATCCCTCTGATTGGCGGGTATGAGGCATTGTCCGCGATGAGGGAATCCCTGGAAGCAGCGATCTTTGAAGCCAAACAAGGCAAGAAAGGGTATGTATATATCGCCGATTTTCGACTAAATCCCTTGAGAGACCTGTCCGATGATAATCCTTGGATTATCCAAAATCGCCCCTGGAACGAGAGCGATTCTTCAATAAAGGATCAGACCATGCTGGGATTTATCCTGCGTCTGATGCAGGCCGGGATCAATATTAGGATACTATTGTGGTTGCCGATAAGGGCGTCCATAATTGCAGGGCTAGGTTCACACATTAGCGATCACTTTTACATAGCCGAAGTTGTGAGCAAGGAATGTGAAAGGCTCTGCAAGAATGATCCCAGTGCAATAGATCGAGGCGTAGTAGCTCTGGACATGAGGGTGGCTTCTCCATTAACCTCTACCCATCACCAAAAGATGATGGTGATCCGCGTAGGTGATGTAAACGTAGCTTATTGCGGCGGGGTAGATCTGGCATTCACCAGAAGAGACACACCAGACGGCACACATCCCTATGTATATGATCCGAATGCCACGCTCGACGATCTGCTCGTTCTTATGCAATCTAACCCGCCTCAATTCTTGGGTGGGGACTGGCAATCAGGGAAAAATGTCCCTCATGTCTTCGATGGCGAAGACAAGACTCATCGCTGGCCGAAAAGCCTGGATACAATTTATGATGCATTAAAAGAGGTATCCGGGCCTTTGCGCCCGGAGCCTGATCTGCCGAAAGAAGTCTATGGTGACGACAATCAAATCTGGCATGATCAGCATCTGCAGCTTCAGGGACCAATCATAAGGACGCTCGAGGAGCAGTTCTGTGAAAGATGGCAAGACTGGGGAAAAGTACATGACTCTGGATTCTGGGGAAGATTGCACTTTAACAGTAATAATCAGATTATCTTCAGCTCAAAAACGGCCATAACGGATGATGACATAACGAGATTGAATGAGCCAAAGGAAGTTGATGCTGTACCAGGGGGCTCATCTCTGGTGCAGATGTGGCGTACCATTCCCCTGCGTACAGAGCGGAGGAGGCCTCCGTTCATGAGGGGGGAGTTTACAATCATGGCGGGAATCGCCAATGCATGTCAGGCAGCGGACGAATTGATCTGGATCTTTGATCAATACTTCTTTAGCAGGCCCCTCGCCAGACTGCTTAACCACCTGATTAAGGAGGATAAGAAAAAGAAGCTTTGCGTCATTATTGTGCTTCCACCATATGCTGACAATCATCCCCATGAAGTGCACCATGCAAGGAAGCTGGCCCTCAACGATTTAACTGACGGCTTAACGCTTGGTTCCGGTGAATTCGAGCGCATAGGCGTATATAATCTCTGGCATCCTTCACGAATATCAGGCGGCATTTACTGTCATGCGAAAGTTCAGATGTATGATCGCAGTTTATTGGTATGTGGTTCAGCGAACTTGAATCGCAGATCCTTCACCTGCGATACTGAACTGGACTGTGCTGTTTTAGATGAAGTCTTGGTCTTAAAGCATTATCGCAGGCTTTGGCGTGTCCTATTTCCGGATATTGCCTGGCCAAGCCAGATCAATTTCAACGATCCAAATGGCGGATGGGGAAGGCAATTCTTCGATGCCTTTGAGAACGCAGCTAAATCACAGAATTCTTACTTAATACATGACCCATGGTGGAATGCCGATAAACAGATAAAGCCTATTAGTATCGATGGCAAAAACAAGGCTGCGGTGGAAATAAGGCCACCCAGGCTACCCGCCGACCCTGCCGAGGCCAGGAAGGACCCAAGCAATTGGACAGGTGTCGCACGAGAACAGGATTATGAGGAGGATTATTTGGAGGATGCAAGGGGGACCTTAAAAAATCCTCTGCTAGAAAAAGAAGATCTCTTGTCATTAGGAAAAAGGTATGTAGCAAAGATCGAAGACGATCTCTTCGAACCCAGTTCTCTAAATGCAAAAATAGAATCCGAAATATGCCCAAAATCGAGCGGAGTATTGGGAGACCCAGAAGCTCCCGGCAGATTGGACGAGATTGTATTTCTAATTGAAAACTGTGGTCATGGAGATAAATGGCCCTGGAGAGTGCCTTGACCTCATTCGACTTCATTGCTCGTCTCTGGAATGGATTCGCCAAAAAAATGATAAGTGCAATCTTAGAACGGAAATACGGTAATAGAGATCTGGCACTCATATTTGTGCTCCTACTCTTGCTGGCGCTCTTGCTCTCGTATGCGGTAGCTTGGTCCCCTGTCTTGCCCTTCGACGCGAAGTCTTACGAGGAGTTGCAAGAACAAGCCAGCCCACTTTTCGACTGGCTGATGAGAGCGGTTAGTGCTCTTGGCGAAGCTGCGATTGCACTGATGCTGACTGCTATGGCCATGCTGACCTTTGCATTGAGACGCCAATGGCTAGAGGCGGTCTTTATGCTGGCGACAACCAGTAGCGTGCTGCTGGCTTTTGTAATCAAGGAGCTTATCCATAGAACACGTCCATTCCCTCTTAATCAAAA
>JAABPZ010000084.1 GCA_011391755.1 Methanothrix sp.
AAGACGGCTGGCTAAATTGCTGTGCCGGAATTTATGATATATCTCCCCCAAAGTCGGTGCTCATCAACGCAGATGATGTCTTTAATTGCAAAAAATGCAATAGCAGATCTTCTTAAAAAGAGGGTGTAATAAATGCTCTTGGAAAGGATTGTCTCGGCAGGCCTTGCTCATTACTCCTATCTGGTAGGCGACAAGAACCAGGCTCTGGTAATTGATCCCAGAAGAGACGTTGATGACTATATAAAAATGGCCAGCGGGGCGGGAATGAAGATTGCTCACGTCCTGGAGACGCACAGGAATGAGGATTATTTTGTGGGATCGATGGAGCTGGCCAGCCGGACGGGGGCACAGGTCTGGCATGCCGACGGTCAATGGGAATACCAGTACGGACAGCCTGTCACTGCCGGCCAGAGATGGAAGGTGGGCCGCCTGGAGGTCGAGGCCATTGCCACGCCCGGCCACACTCCGGGAAGCATGAGTTACCTGCTACGCGATCCGTCCGGCATTCCCTGGATGCTCTTTTGCGGGGACACTCTCTTTGCCGGAGAGGTGGGCCGAATCGATCTGATGGGCAAAGATTTAGCCGCAAAAAATGCCGGACTGCTTTACGAGAGCCTCTTCAAGCGGCTGCTTCCGCTGGGCGACGAGGTCATCCTCTGCCCGGCGCATGGGTCAGGCTCGGTGTGCGGCGAGTTAATTGCCGAGCGTCTCTGGACTACCATTGGTCTAGAGAAAAAGCACAATGCCAGGCTGCAGGAGAGCCAAGAGCAGTTTGTGGCCTCAATATTAAAGAGCCAGCCGGATAGGCCTCCCTATTTCCGCCGCATGGAAAAGGTGAATCTGGAAGGCAGGCCGATTCTGGGAGCCCTGCCGTCTCCCCAGCCCCTGGATGCCAGGAGCTTTTTTGCCCTTTCCGAGAAGCAGAATGCTCAGATTCTGGACACACGATCGGAGCTGGCCTTCGGTGCTGCTCACGTTCCCGGCTCTCAATCCATCTGGCTGGAGGGTTTAGCCAGCTTTGCCGGCTGGTTTCTCAGCTACGACCGGCCCATTCTTATCGTTGGCGAGGGCAATTTTGTCGAGAACATAGCTGTCATTCTCCTGCGCCTGGGGTTCGATGACATCGCCGGATTTTTGGCAGGAGGCATGCTGAACTGGCATATGTCCGGACTGGAGTCGGCTGCTATCAGAACGCTAACAGTGCAAGAGCTCTGCCGCTTGCTTGATGAGGGTGAGCCTTCTTGGATTTTGGATGTCAGATTCGAGAGCGAGCTTGAGAGAGACGGCAAAATCGACAAAGCACAGCATATTCCCATTACTGCCATCGCAAAGAGTTTGGACGAGGTGCCTAAAGATCGGGAAGTATACATCTTCTGCGGCAGCGGCATGCGATCCATGGTGGCGGCAAGCTTTCTAAAGGCGCGGGGCTGGAAGAGACTGGCCGTCATTTTAGGAGGCATGGCCGGCTGGAGATCGAGGACGTGCCCCATAAAAAAATAGTGGGCAGATTCGTGCCGTGCTGCCCGCTTCAAGCCATCTTTTTTTACGCTTGTATTAAATCAATAAAATCGGATTGATAGAATACAATTCTTGATCCCGAAAAAAGAATGAATCTATCTATTTCTTTACATGGTGAGCCTTATGGGCACAAGCACCTGGTCTATGACGTAGACAATGCCGTTAGCATATCTCTCGGACTTCAAGATATTGGCACTGCCTACCAGGCCCATGTTTAGATCGACTGCCAGGGAGTCTCCTTGCATGGTCTTGGCGGAATTGGTTTCGGTCATGTTGAGCAGGTTCTTGGCATCCACCATATGGTAGGACAGTAGGTTCATCATGCCTGCATCTTTCTTGCTGATGGCATCAAGGGTCGCTTTGGCATTATCAAATGCGCTGTCGCTTGGGGCGAATACCGTAAAGGGCCCACCAGCTAAACTGGCAAAACCCATCAGGCCCTGGCCGTTGAGCGTCTCCGCCAGACCCGCGGAATTGATGGCGGACGCGAATTTTTTGGCGCCCAGATCATTGGCGGCCTCTGCCACACCTTGGCTTGAAGCGGTCTTTGGCAGCAGCACTTTGTCGATCACATAGATGGTGCCGTTATCGTAGCTCTGGGAGGCAGTGACATTGGCTCCATTTACTTTCATGCCGGCGGTGTTATCAATGGTCAAATTCTCCCCTTGCATGGTTTTTGCTGAGGAGAGCTCGGAGATGTTTTCAAAGCGACCGTCATTCCAGACTACGTGATAGCTGAGTATCCTTTTAAGCTCGGTAGAGTTCTCCTTGATGGCCTTCATGTCAACATCAGCAACTGCTGCAAAGGCCTCATCGCTGGGCGCGAAGATCACGAAGGACCCGGGGCCGATTATGAGCACACCCTGGTTATTCAGAATATCCGCCAGTCCCGCGCCGTCCATGGCCGCAGCGAATTCTTTGAGGCCCAGTTCGCTTGCCGCTTCGTTAACTCCCATTTTTGCCGACCCGCTATCCTGGGCGAAGCCTGAGATCGTGCACAGCACTGCTGCTATGAACAAAAGGCATAGCAAAATCCAATTTCTTACAAACACAACTTGTTCCTCCACTCATTGATTAGTGAAAGTGATGGACGGGATAAAAGATAAATTTATGGGCAGCATGGACAGACTTTCGCTTCTACTATTAATAACATTTATCAGGAGAAGGTTGGCAATTTTACAGATTATTGTGGTGCAAATACACAAAATCTCCCTGGCCAGATAATCATAAAATGCGGCAAGAAGATACTTATAGAATAAAAACCAACAATATGCATCAGGCGAACGGAATGAAACCATTTTAAGATGAGGGAGGTTTTGAGAACGGATCAGAATTTAGCTCAAGCACATGATGCCGAGCTGGACTGTGTGGGCCTCTTTTGCCCCATGCCCATCGCGAGGACCAAGGAAGAGATTGAGAACATAGACGTGGGGCAAGTCTTGAAAGTAGAAGCGGACGACCCTGCCTCCGAGGAAGACATCTCCCGCTGGGCCAAGCGAGCTGGCCATGAGGTCATCCGGCTGGAGAAGTCCGGAAATATCATTACCTTCTGGATAAGAAGGAAGAAGTAATGGTGATATTATTATGAGCAAGATCCTATACGTTCAGACTAGCGGCCTGGATACGCCGGAAAGACTTTACGCGCCCTTTATCCTGGGCATGACGGCTCAGGCGATGGATGTGCAAGCCTCTATCTTCTTCATGATCAAGGGCATAACCGCCATGAAGAAAGGCGAGGCGGAGAAGATCAAGATCGGAAATTTTCCTTCTCTCAAAGAGGTTATCGATCAGGCCCTCGCCTCCGGCGTGAATATGTACATCTGCGAGCAGAGCACACAGCTTCTTGGCATGGCCCGGGGCGACTTCATACCCGAGGCAAAAATTGCCGGAGCCGGAACATTAAATGACCTGGCGCTGGATGCAGACTCGACCATCAGCTTCTAGATATATAATAATAGGGATCTGACATGTGCGGAATTTATTTAGATTACCAGTCCGCGTCTCCCCTGGACCCCAGGGTTGCAGAATTTGCAGAGAGCTTTCTTTCCAGTGATTTTGGCAATCCTTCGGCTCTGCATTCTCGGGGCCTGGCGGCAAAGGCGGCTCTGGAGGAGGCGCGGGCAAAAGTGGCAAAGCTGATAAATGCAGAAAGCCCGGAGAGCATCGTCTTTACGGCAGGCGTCACCGAGGCCAACAACCTGGCCATTCGGGGAGCTGCTCTACGAAGCGCCGCTAAAGGCAAAAAGCTGCTGGCAAGCCTTATTGAGCACATATCCGTGCTTAATCCCCTGAAAGATCTTAAGAAGGGCGGTTTTGACCTCGCCCTGGTTCCGGTGGACAGCATGGGCATTATCGATCTGGCGGCCCTGGAGGGACTGCTTTCTAAGGAGACCGTCCTCACATCGGTGATGTACGCCAACAGCGAGATTGGAACCATTCAGCCCATAAAAGAGGTGAGCGATCTTGTGCACGAGAAAGGGCAGTTTCTGCACGTGGACGGCGCTGCCGCCGCGGGCAAGATCCCTATCGATGTGCAAAAGGACGGCATCGATCTGCTCACCCTTTCTTCGAATGATCTTTACGGGCCGCAGGGGGCGGGCGCGCTGTACGTGCGTCCGGGCGTTCGCATTCAGCCAGTGCTTTTCGGCGGCGGTCAGGAGAAGGGCCTTGTGCCCGGCACCGAGAACCTCTATGCTCTGGCGGGATTTGGCGAAGCTGCCAGGCTGGCGAAGTTGGAGAAGGCAGAAGAAAGCCAGCGTTTGCAGGCCATCCGGGATGGTCTGATCAAGGAGATCCTCAAGATCGAGGAGTCGTACCTCACCGGTCATCCCACGAAGCGGCTCCCGCATCACGCCAGCTTCCGCTTCAGCCGCATTGAGGGGGAGAGCATTCTCCTCACCATGGATGCCATGTTCAACATTCAGGTATCCACGGGATCGGCCTGCTCCTCACGCACCTTGGAGCCTTCCCATGTGCTTTTGGCCATAGGCTTAAGACATGAGCAGGCGCATGGCTCCATGGTCATGACGCTCGGCAGGCAGAACAACCCCGATCAGATAGCTCCAACCGCCAATGCAACGAAAAAGACAGTAGAAAGGCTGAGGGCACTCTCTCCGCTTTAAAGGTGAAAAGAAATGGCACAGATTGGTTACTCCAAGGAAGTTATGGAACACTTCATGAACCCCCGGAATGTGGGGGTGATCGAGAACCCGGACGGATACGGACAGGTGGGCAATCCCGTCTGCGGCGATCTCATGGAGATATTCATCACCGTCAAGGAAGACAAAATTGACGACATCAAATTTCGGACCTTCGGCTGCGGCTCAGCCATAGCCGTCTCCAGCATGGTCACAGAGATGGCCAAGGGCAAGACTCTGGACGAGGCCATGTTGATCACCAGAAAGGATGTGGCAGAGGAGCTGGGCGGGCTGCCGCCCCAGAAGATGCACTGCTCCAACCTTGGCGCTGACGCGCTTCATGCCGCCATCAAGAATTACTGGGTGAAGATTGGCAAGATCAAGCCCGAAGAGGCAGAAGCCGGAGAGGAGAGCCACGAGGGCGAAGAGGGGGAGAGCTGCGGGACGTGAGTGTGAGCAGACGCGATTCTTTTTTTAGAGATCGATCTGCTCTTTTTACAGCGTCTTCAAATGAGCCTTCCATCGATCTCCGATTGCCAAAAGACGATCGCCCAGCAGTCTCCCGCGCGCCCTTGCCCGCGTACGCGGGAAGGGTCGCCGGAGGCCGCAGAGCTGTGTAAGGCTTGCATCAAAGAGGCTACGCAGCATTACCCAGGAAGAGTTTCCTATTTGCATTTGAAGTCCGAGTACATCTCAAGAAATTCCTCAAGACTTATCTCCAGATCTTCCCTGATGATCTTACGCAGAAGTCCTTTGGGCACTTCCTTATTCGCGTGGATTGGAACTGTGGTCACCCGTCCATCTTCAGATCTGAGCCGCACATGAGCTCCCTTCGTCCGTATGACAACGAATCCCAAAGTCTTTCGGAATCTCAAGAGTTCCTGGGCATCAATCACAGGAAGCTTTTGCATCGGAAACGACTTCCAGCTCTCTAAAACCGACGAAGGTATTGAGGTTCTCCATCTTTGTCTCTTCCAGACACATCTCAATGACCTCTGTTATGTTCTTCATGGCATCATCTATGCTCTCTCCCCAGGTGTGACAGCCCTTGAATAGTGGGCAGCTAACTATGTATAAGCCGTTTTCATCGATTTCGATAAGAATGGGCAAATGCAGCGTTTCCATTTATGTATCAACCATTCCCTTCCTTTGACCTGCAAACTTAAATGGATTTCGCAATAGTTGACTATGCTGCTTGCAGTCTCCCGCGCGTGCGTGTGCCTGCGGGTGCACTTGGCCGCTTCAGGCGGGGGCCGCATGCGACGTAGCTACTACTTCATTCATATTCAATATGAAATTACTACTAATCCGGGAATACGCTTAAAATGGCTATCATTGGACACTATTGTGGCTCCATGTGTCATAGAGATAGCTGCGATCAGCTCATCGAAGTCGTTTATCGATTCTCCACGAGATCTGAGGCTGGCTGAAAGGGCCGCAAACCACTCATAAGTGTCTTCGTCTAGGGGGAGAACAACGAAGGCATCCAGCAGATTCTTGACCTTTTGTATGGACTCATTGGAAAACGTAGGTAGATATGCGCCTTTATATAACTCAAGTGCATTGATTTGCGTAGTGCATATCGTTTCTTTCGTTTCTTCCAGTTCTATGATTTTTCTAAGTGCGGCTTTCTTCCTGTGCAGGGCATCGATCAGGATGGTGGTATCAAGTACCAGCATCAAAGATCAACTTTTCGCATTTTGGATTGACGCATCTCTTTGGACGCGGCCTCAATTCGGTCAGCTAAAGCGTCATCTTGACCTATCTCTGCCAGGATCTCAGAAAGCTTTCGTTTAACAGGGAAATTCTGCATAATAACCTCTGAAAAGCTCTGATTCTCACTCTTTCTACTTTTCAGCCTGTTATAAGCATCTTCAGTTATGGTTATGGTCTTGGTTGACATACGTGGACATACGTGTACGTACTTGTA
>JAABPZ010000007.1 GCA_011391755.1 Methanothrix sp.
CCGACCACCAACCATCGGATTTTCCAGCCCCCGGAAGAGGCCCAATCCATCGTGCTCTATTTGCGAGGTCTTGCCGTGCAGTGGCCTGATGTGGGAGATGGTGCCGCCGTAGGCT
The DNA here is from genome assembly GCA_011391755.1 of Methanothrix sp. Taxonomy (GTDB): domain Archaea; phylum Halobacteriota; class Methanosarcinia; order Methanotrichales; family Methanotrichaceae; genus Methanothrix. The sequence goes on from JAABPZ010000007.1 coordinate 116, forward strand.
ATGTTCATGGCCTGATGGCCCAGACAAACGCCCAGGATGGGGGTGCTCCCAAACTGCTTAATAATCTCCAGGCAACTGCCGATGTCCCGCGCATTGGCCGGATGGCCCGGCCCGGGAGATATTACGATTCCCAGGGGCTCTATGGCCGCCACCTCCGCCAATGTTATGCGGTTGGACCGGACGGCCGTCTCCGGGTAAAATTGGGAGACATAGTCCACCAGATTCCAGACAAAGGAGTCCTGGTTGTCCACAAATAGAATAGGGCGGACGATGCGATCAGTCATACCGCCACTCCCAAAGCCCTCTTCATGGCCGCCATCTTTCGCTCTGTCTCCTGGTATTCTTTCTCTGGATCGGAGTCCGCCACTATCCCTGCCCCGGCCTGCACCGTAGCCACATTGTCCTTGACCAGAACGCTGCGGATGGCTATGGCAAAGTCGGAGCTGCCGTCTATGGAAAAGTAGCCTATGCCGCCTCCGTAGATGCCGCGCGCCGCCTGCTCGAGGTCATCGATGATCTCCATGGCCCGCAGCTTGGGCGCTCCGGAGAGGGTTCCTGCCGGAAAGGCCGCTCTTGCCGCATCGAACTGGTCACACTCTTCTCTCAGCTCTCCGGAGACGGTGGTCTCAATGTGCTGCACATGAGAGTACTTGAGCACGGACATGAAATCGTCCACCTGGACTGTGCCGGAGCGGCAGACGGATCGCACATCGTTTCGGCCCAGGTCCACCAGCATGACATGCTCTGCTCTCTCCTTCTCGTCTGCCAGCATTATTTTGGCGTACCTGTCGTCCTCTTCTCGTGTCCTTCCCCGGGGACAGGTCCCGGCAATGGGATTGACCCGAAGCTTGCGGTCATAGGTATTGAAGAGCGTCTCGGGCGAAGCCCCCACAATGGCCAGGTCGCCAAATTCGAAGATATAGGTGTAGGGGCTGGGATTGATGCTGCATAGTTTCCGATAGAGCTTGACGGGATCCGGACACTCAATTCTGGTCGATCGGGCTAAGACTATCTGAAATATGTCCCCCTCCAAAATATGGGCCTTGGCTTTTCGCACGCAGTCCTCGTAATGCTGCTGCCCTCCGGCCGAGAGTACCCGGCCTGACACAAACGGGTCGTCGGCCTGATCGTAGTCGGGATCGATTCCACCAATGGTTTCGATCAGGTTGACCTTGGGGCCGGGCAGAATGGGGGCTATGGTGAAGTATACCTTGCGGGTGAGATGGTCGAAGATGAAGGTGCTCTCTGCCAGGCAGAGCTTGGCATCGGGTGTATCTGAGGTAGAGATTCTGCCCAGGCGTTCTTTAACCAGATCGTAGGCCAGATATCCTATCCCTCCTCCCGTGAAGACCTGCCTGCCAAAGCTATTAGGCATACCCCGGTTGCAGGGGATGGCAGCGCGTAGAGCATCAAAGAGATCATAGCCCTCCTTTATTGGCCCTTGCAGAATGGAGCCCTTCTTTTCCACCTCCACGCACCCGGCGAGCCTCTCTTCGATGGGTCCCATGCCACTGTTGAAAAACTCCATTTGCAGGAAGCGGTTCTTCACAGTAACCACCGCGGAAGGGTCGGCTCCCACAAAGGAGAACCTGGCCTTTTGGCCCGACTTTTCCACCGACTCCAGCAGATAAGGATACCTGCGGCTTCGCAGAGCCAGGTAAAGGGAGAGGGGAGCGTCCACGCTCACCTTATCGGTCACGTCCACATACACCGGCTCTACTGAGGACATGCTCTCACCTCTCTGACAAAGGAGAAAATCTTTTGTGAGTCCTTCTTGCCGTCCGTCTCCAGGCCGCTGGAGGCATCCACGGCATAGGGCCTGACCTTTTCGATGGCATCAGCTACATTGGCGGGGTTAAGGCCGCCCGCCAGGATCACCGGCACCTTCAGGCTCTCGACTATGGCGGCGCTTTTGTTCCAGTCATGAACGGCTCCCGTTCCCCCCAGCTTTCCCTGGGCAACGCTGTCCAGAAGAACGGCATCGGCACTTACTGCATAGTTTCGGATCTCAAATAGGCTGGAACCTGCGGCTACCGCTGCCACCAGCTTCTGAGAAACCCTGCCCTTCAGCTCCGCCAGATCAGAGGCGCTTAAGGAGCCATGCACCTGAAGCACATCCGCTCCGATTAGCTTCGCCAGCTGCACAGCGCCCTCGACATCCTCCGGTGCGATCACGGCCACGCTCTTGGTGAATGGCGGCACCAGTTTTATCAGATCGGCCGCATCTTTTGCAGAGAGGCGATGTCGGGACGAATCGATCTCTACAACAAATCCAACCGCGTCCGCTCCGGCAACGATCGCTTGCAAGAGCTCGGCGCGGTTCATGATTCCGCAGACCTTAATCCTCGTCACAAAAACCGCTCCAGCTTTTTTGCGTCACCGTTCATCTCCACCATTCTTTGCAGGACCTCTAGGGCTTTTCCCGAGTCTATGGCCTCTTCTGCCATTTTGGCCCCTTCTTTCAGAGTAGGGGCCCGGCCGGAGACGTAGACGGCTGCCCCGCCGTTCATGGCGATGATATCACGGGCCGGTGACCTTTCCCCTTTCATAACCGCCACCAGCTTTCTGGCATTATCCTCGGGCAATCCTCCGGCGATATCCTGCGATCTAGCCAGGGGATAGCCCAGGTCCTGGGGCATGAGGCAGTAGCTCTTCACGATCCCGTCTTCCAGCTCCGAGACCTTTGTCTCGCCGGTGTTGGTGATCTCGTCCATGCCCATGCCGTGCACCACCAGGGCCCTCTGTGTGCCCAGAATCAGCAAAACTCTGGCCAGCTTCTCGCATAGTTTTGGGTCGTAGACGCCCATCACCTGCGCTTTGGCTCCGGCGGGATTGGTCAGGGGCCCCAGGATGTTGAAGACGGTGCGAAGGCCCAGTTCTCGCCGGACCGACGCTACGCGCTTCATGGCTGGATGAAAGACGGGGGCCAGCATGAATCCGATGCCAAGGGTCTCAATCATGGCCGCCACCGCTTCGGGCAGAGGACTGATGTTGACGCCCAGTTCCGCGAGTACGTTGGCGCTGCCGCATTTTGAGCTCACGGCATAGTTTCCGTGCTTGGCCACAGGCACACCGCAGGCAGCGGAGACGATGGCGGCTGCCGTGCTCACGTTGATGGTGTTGGAGGCATCTCCCCCTGTTCCGCAGGTATCCACCAGGGCGCCTTTGACCTTGGGTCGGATGCAAACTGCTGAGCCACGCATCTTCCTGGCAAAGCCTGCGATCTCCGGGATGGATTCGCCTTTCATGCGTAGCGCTATGAGCAGAGCGCCAATCTGGGCATCTGTGGCGCTGCTGAAGATCTCGCCCATCAATGCCTCTGCCTCCTCTAGGGTTAGGTCGTGCCCTTCCACGATCTTTTGAAGATAAGTCAAAGTAATCACCAGATCAAATGTATAACATTGTACTATATTGAGTTAAAAAGTACATTGTATTTATAGGTTGTGCGTTGTTGGTCGAAAAATAGCGTTTCGTGTCCTGACACCTACGCAATAAAATGGAAAAAGCTGCGCACTAAGGCTTATCTTTGCCCTTATCTCGGCCCGATTTTTTATCGAGACTGTCTTCCCTGTCTAGGGGTTTTTCCTCTTCTAGATCGGATAAGTCTGCTCCACACATGTTCTGAATTCTTCTGCCTGTTTCTATAAAAAGTGGATGGCATTTCGGCCACCGCAAAACCTATTATCCCAGGGATAATTTCAGTTAAACATGGCGAATCTCAATGTGGCGATCCTGGGGTCCCTGGACTACGGCAAAGAGCTGGGCAAGAAGGGCACGGCCAGCGATCTCACCTTTTACAACCTGAAAAAAGGACAGAACACCGTCACCTTCATAGAGCCGTCCCGCTACCCGGAGAAGCTTGCGCCCCTCTTCTACGCCGTTTCCATGGCCCAGAAGGCCCTGCTCATCGTGGACCAGATAAATCCTGCCTTTGGAGAGTCGGTCATCATGTGCGACTCGGTAGGCGTGAAAGAGGGCATTGTGGTCCTCAAGAACTACCTCTCTCGCGAGCAGATCGCTCCCTTCATCAAGGGCACAGTGGTGAACGGCTATGAGTTCCTGGAAGACGACAAGAACGTCCTTCGAGAAAGGCTTTTAGAAGATGTGGGCAAGATGGATTCGCCACAAAATGCAGAGACGGGATCCTTACCGGTCGATCATTTCTTCAATGTGCGGGGCATCGGCACAGTGGTCCTGGGGTCTGTAGCGGAAGGGAGCATCAAGAAGCACGACGTTCTCCGGGCATTGCCGGGAGAGAAGACGGCCCAGGTGCGCTCCATCCAAAAGCATGATGAGGACTTCGATACGGCAGGCATTGGCGAGAGGACGGGAATAGCGTTGAAGGGCATCGAGGTAGAAGACCTGGATCGAGGGACCATTCTCACCAACGATAAATCCATAAAGCAAGTATCTTCCCTGACCGCCCAAGTGCATGTGGTCAAATACTGGCCCGCGCCACTAACAGAGGGGATGGTGATGCACATCGGCCACTGGATGCAGTACGTCCCGGCCAGAGTCGAGGCCGCATCAGCGGAGGGAGATTGGCATAACGTGGTGCTGAAACTCAAGCTGGACAAGGTGCTGGTCTACCGGCCGGGTGCAAAGGCGGTTCTCACTTATCCCGAGGGCGGCAAGCTGAGAGTGGTGGGTACCATAGAGCTGCCTTAAGAAAAAACTGCCTTGCATGGATCAGCAGTCTCCTTTGTCTCTTTTTCTATCCTTTTTTCGAATTCTGGCAAATATTCATATCCAAGCACGTCAGATCCATTTTCAAGGCAAAATATGAACAAGAATAACATATTTCAAAAATTAGCTGCATTATTGATGGTATTAATCGGATTGCTGGCTATGTTGGTGGCCTGGGAACTTCTGCTGGTATCCGGCATCCATAACTCGACCGTCGTGGTACTGGAGATGGGTGGTGTTTTGGTCTGCATGGCTGGATACTTCCTCTGGCGACGTGTTAGGGAGTTGGAAAAAGATGCAAAGAGGCAAATTCAAGCACAATTAGACGTCGAAGAAGATTAAAACGAATAGAGCAAAAGACTGAATACTGATCTGATCATTTTTTATTCTGTTTTTCCAGCCAAGCCAAAAGTTCCTGAAAATCAAGATTTTAGCTTTGAACGAAATTCAAATCTATCCGAAGGAACTAAAATTGGACCCTAAAAAAGATGTGGCCTCTTGAGATTTAATTAATCCCAAGAGTGGGGTTGATTCCCAGAACGAATACTACTACGAAATACAGAGCGTTCAATACTAATCCTAATGGTACGCCCAGCTTTGCCCACTCGCTGCTGGTTATGCCCAGCTTTCCGGCAGAGATGATGTTGGGGATGTTGCCGGGGATGAGCATGCCGCCGGAGATGAGCAGACCGTAGAGTGCAGCGTTAATCTGCTTCTGGGTCAGAGCCTTAGATATCTCAGCCGCAGTCAATGTAGCATTATCCAGGATGGCGGAGATCATGTTCACCCAGAAGAGCACGTAATCCGGGATCTTGGTGAAGTACTTGAATATGAGTACCTCCATTCCCGCGCCCAGGAGGAAGAGAGCCGCCACGAAGGCATAAACCTTGAGGGTTCTTATGAGAACTTCCTTGACGCTACCTTCCTCTGCGCTTCCCATTTGCTCCACCTTGCCGGTCGTCGGCTTGATGTAGTACATGGCAAAGATAGAGCAGAGCAGGACACCCAGGATGATCAGAATGCCGAGCTGATCGAATAGGTAGAAAAAGCCGGCGTTGCCAGGTCCGCCCGGATACAAAGGCGCACCCTGCAACTTAGCAATGGCAATGGTGGACAGGGGCTCTCCCAGGGGGGTGAGCACAGCGCCAAGACCAATGGCGAAACAGGCAATGATCACATAGTTGATCTTGTTCTTTCGATCCAGGGGCAGGGTGTTGGCAATCTCGCAGAGAAAGAGCGCAGAGATAATGGCCGTGATGACGGAGCATATCAGTCCCAAAACAAAGGTGGAGACAAATATGATAACTCCCAGGTTCATCTTCTTGACCACGCCGCCCATGAAGTTCTGGAAGGCCTTCTGGCCATAAAGGAAAATGAATCCAGCCACCAACACTGCGGGTACGATGCCCTTGATTACAGGCTCTTCTGCCGCAGTCATGATCACTTCCGTTGTCCACTTGCTGGTCACAGTGACCGCAGCCGCGCCCATTATAAATAGAAATACTTCCAAATTCTGTTCAACTATCTTAATTTTAAATGGGAATATCAACACTAATAGGGCTATAAAGAACAAAGCCATATCGACTTGGGTAACAACTTCTCCCAATACAGAAACCATTAGTTGACCACCTCGTTGCTATTAATCCTACATCCGCTCTCCCGTGGGAGAGTTTGCTAGTCGGATGCTCTCCCAATATTAAATGCTTTTGGCTTTTATATGCGGAATTTTGGCTATTTTGCTTTAATCTCTCTTAGGAATGCCACCATATTCGAGATGACGACATCTTTTTTTTGGATAATTGCTTTTTTACCTTTTTACTTTTATTACCAAAAGAGTTAAAAACCTTTTAATCAATGAACCTCAAGGTAGATCAAAATGGGCATGCAAACGGTTTCGGCTCTTGCTTTCAAGGATTTAGACCACCTCCATAGCAGAATTGGGCCACATATCGCCCATGCCTCGCCCCATCCGGTCTGCCTGACCACCTTGCACTTAGGCGTTTGAAGTATTTGGTTATCTGGTAGGCTAGCCATGGATATCGTACTGCCTTATGATTCGCGATCGTGTCTCTCAAATCAGACCCGCACCCACCGAAGGTTTAGGTCGTGCCATAACGGCCCATCCTGTTTATCAATATCATCCGCCTGCCAAAATGAATCAGCGTCTAATGTTATAGTTAATAGTATTTATCTTCAGTTATATACGGCGATAATGGGTGGAAAAATAGAGGGGCTTGCTAGTGTCCTGTGGATGAAAGCGAATCCGTCAGCAGCGACCGGCAGTACGATAAAGGACCTGATGCCTATGCGGCATAGGGTCCTAAGTGTATCTAAAGATCATCGATATTGGAGGGAATAATTTTGCAGTTTGACCCACTAGACCTTGGCTTATTTGCCATTGTGTTAATTGTGCTCGTCGGACCGTTCATGGTCAAGAAGATAGAGCACAACCTTGAGGTATTTCTGTTCGTTATGGGAATATTGGCGGTAACTATATCCAGCTTCTACAACAAAGAGGCTTTAATAGCAGCTCTGGGCTACACAGAACACCAGGCGGAGCTTATCGGCTGGAACATGGAAATAATAATGGAGGCCATTGAGGAGCCGATCGTAAAAGGAATTGTCCCCGCGGTGCTGGTGGCCGGTCTTCTCTTCCATTATGGAAAATCTTTAGTCCAGAAGGCAATGAATTCCATCACCAAAGTGGTTCCCGTTAAGATAATAGTATTCTTGATTGTGGCCATTTTGGGATTGTCTTCCAGCGTTATTACGGCCATCATCGCCTCTTTGCTCCTGGTAGAGCTCATGAACTGCATGCCCTTTGACCGGCAGACCAAGATCAACCTGGTCATCATCGCCTGCTTCTCTATTGGTCTAGGCGCAGTGCTCACGCCGGTAGGCGAGCCCTTATCCACCATTGCCATCACCAAGCTGCAGGGAGAGCCTTACAATGCGGGCTTCTTCTTCCTCTTCAACCAGCTAGCCGTATACATCATACCCGGTTGTCTGGCCATGGGCCTTCTCGCCATGTTCTTTACCGGCAAAGCCAAGGCTATGGAATGCAAAGTGAGTGAAGAAGAGGACGGCGGCCTGAGAGATGTGGCCATCAGGGCGATTAAGGTCTATGTCTTCGTCATGGCGCTCCTGCTTTTGGGCGGCGGCATGAAGGTAGTAATAGACAAATACGTCCTCGGCATATCTCCAGAGATTCTTTACTGGGTTAACATGGTCTCGGCCATTTTGGACAATGCTACGCTGACTGCGGCTGAGATAAGCCCGGCTATGAGCATGGTCCAGATCCAGGCAGTTCTCATGGGCCTGCTTATCTCCGGAGGCATGCTCATCCCCGGCAACATTCCCAACATCATCTCCGCCGGAAAGATGGGCATCACCAGCAAGGAATGGGCCAAGCTGGGCGTTCCTCTGGGGCTCGTCCTGATGGCGATATACTTCGTGTGGATCTTCTACATACCTTTCCACATTGAGTTTCATTTCTAATGACGATGAAGAGCTCATCGCTCTTTTTTTCTTAGTATTAGACCATTCCCCAGAATAAAATTGATACGTGCCAATGCTATTCGTAGGGCAGTT
>JAABPZ010000008.1 GCA_011391755.1 Methanothrix sp.
TCGCTCTTTTTTTAATAATTCGAATATTCCTAAGGCTAAATTAAGCACAGAAAACAACCAATCGCAATATTTAGGCTGTTGTTCCATTTTTAGGTTAGCAGGAATATTCCTCCTTCGCGTACTGCATGTTGCTTTAATTGCAGGATGAAGTTGCACGGATTTGCTTTAATGATGCGGTTTTCTTGGAATAGCAGCCTTTTATCAGTTCAAATATCAATTCATTTCTTTAGCATACAAAAAAGAATTTATTCGATAACTAGAAATACAGACTGGGCGCAAACGTGAACATGGTGATGAAGAATGTTCGAAAAAGTATTGATTCCAACGGATTTTTCTAAGCATGCGCGTAAGGTGGTTGAGTGTGCCGGAGAGATCCCCGGCGTAAAGGAGATAGTGCTTCTCAGTGTGATATCCAGAAGTGTTATTACCAGAGTATGGGATCCTGTAGCTGAGCTCAAAGAAGTGGAAAAAAAGCTGATCGAGGAGAAGAAGTTCATAGCGGCTCCCGGAATTGATGTCAAGGTAAGGGCCGTCTCCGTATTAGAGGGAGAAGTCGCAAGCGCCATCCAGAAGGTAGCAGAAGAGGAAAAGGTCTCCCTTGTGTCCATGGGTGCTCGAGGAAAAAGCCTGATAAGTAGCGTTCTCCTGGGAAGCGTTTCCAGAAATGTGCTGCGCTTTGGAGACACTCATCTCTTGGTCATGCGCTATAAGGTTCTGGAGGATGGAGATATGGAGAAGCATTGTGCCAGGATCCTTGCCAAAGTGCTCTTCCCTACAGACTTCTCTCAACCAGCCGAAGTAGCGCTCTCCTTCTTAAAAAATATACCGGGCATCGGTGAGTTGATACTGCTTAATGTTGTCTCAACCGGTGAAACTGAGGAGGAGATAGATGCCAACGTCGCCGAAGCTACGCAAAAAATCAATGAGATTTCCGCTGAGCTTGCCAAGGGGGGCATGAAGGTCACCACGAAGGTCATTGTCGGACATCCTGTGGATGAGATACGATCTTTTGCAGAAAAAGAGGATGTCTCCCTTATTGCTCTGAGTTCTCAGGGCTCAGTGGCCATAAAGAAAGGCAGGATAGGAAGCACCGCCTATGATGTGGCCAACTCGGCTGCCAGGCCGGTCCTTATTCTAAGGAGATCGAAGATAGTAATGTATTAAAATCGAAATGGATGTGAGGCTTTTTTGCCTCTCTCCTTTTTGTGGCTAAATAATCCAATGGCAAAGAGGGATCTGAAGGAGAAAAAACGATATTCCAAGATATTTTAATATTTATAATTGGTCTAACTGGGCTTTATTACGGCGCGAAGTTTATCACTGACGGCGCTACAGGCATAGCTAAAGCCTTGGGGATTTCGGAATTCGTCGTTGGCGCAACCATCGTTGCCTTTGGAACCTCCCTCCCGGAACTTGCTTCATCCGTCTCAGCCATGGAAATAGGCGGAGGGCATCCCGGGATTGTAATAGGAAACGTCCTGGGATCAAACCTCGCAAATGTTGGCCTTGCCATCGGGCTAGTGGCTATTTTCTACCGGATGCATCTTCATCGTGAGTTCATATACGATGATATAATCTTCGTTGTCGCCTCTGGGCTAGCTCTCTTTGTAGCATTGATAGACCTCAGGATCTCTCCCCTTGATGGGCTGATGATGTTGACCATGTACTTAGCATACGTTTATCATAAGATTGCCAGCCACCAGGGGGAAAAGAAGGATAAGCAAGGATCTTTGCAGCCGTTGTATCTAATGCGTCTGGTGGGGGGAACTCTGCTGGTCTATATTAGCTCAAATCATCTGATAGATTCTTTGTTAGCAATATCACAGTCCACAGGAATAGGAGAAGAAATAGTCGCGTTTCTCCTGCTGGCGGTCGGAACTTCTCTTCCAGAAGTAGCGACCTCAATAGTAGCAACTAAGAAGGGCCAGGCCAGCCTGGCAATAGGCAACGTCCTCGGGTCCAGCAGCTTCAATAATCTGATAATCATCAGCATCAGCTCTTTTCTGGGGAATTTTGCAGTTAACGATGCCTTTGTCTCCCCTGCACTCATGGCTACGATATTTTGCAGCCTTTTGCTGGGATTGATGGCCATTAATGATAGGATTATTACCCGCCTGGAAGGTGCTGTGCTTCTTATTATCTACTGCCTTATCGTCATCAACATGATCTGATTTCATCTGACGTGATATTACTCTTAGAATACCTGGCCAGGAGGTCGTCACAAAAACCGGCAATTCCTCGGGGGTAGTAGACTTCCAGCGCGTCAAGCTCAGCCATATTGCGGTGGTTCAACTTATAGGCCTGTAGGTACTTCTTATACTCTTTCTGTGCTTCGCGTGCGCCTTTTCTCTGCGGGAGCATGGGAATTTTCCACTGCAAAACTTGTTCTAGGCTGAGTGCTCCCGGCAGAACTCGTATTTCCGGGGTTCCTGGTGGCCTGGCATCGGCGATTGCTGCTGCCAGACGGCTATAGAAAGTGAAGCTTTCTGGGCTCAGGTCTGAGAGGCACAGGACGGTGGTTTGGCCGGCGGCGCGTTCAAAAAGCTGCTGCAATAATTTCTGGGAGGGAAAGACTGTCGAGACCAGCACGGCTGCGTGTCTGCTGCATACCGGCCTTAGCAGGGAATTAAAGTCTGACCGGTTCAACCACAGCTCCAGCCTATGTGTTCGATAAGGGCGAGTTTCCGGCAGAAAGGTATGCTCACCCGGCACTTCCTGCAGGATGGCATCGGCAGGCAGAAATTCCAGGCTCTGGGCTTTGCCCGCCCATTTGGCCAGCTTCTCCCCATCGCTCTCGTGATACGGCCGAGTGATCCTGATCTCACCTACAAAGCCGCCGCAAATTGGATAATCAGATTCAGCTCGACTCAGGGCATAGTAGAATAAGGCCCTCAAGGTGGTTTTGGGCCTTCCAAATTCCTGAAATACTTTGGCTACCCACCTGGATTTGGTGCGATCAACTTCTGAGTACACGAATGGATCGATCATAGTAGGATACTGGAAAAATAGTGACGTTTTAGAATAAAGATGTCACCCTCATCAGCTAACCTGAACCATGGAGAATAAAATCACTATTTTTTGATGCATTTAACGTAGATCCTGTAGCCCAGGAGATTAAGCCCAGGCCGCCCAGGCAGTACCTTGCGCTCCAGAAAGCGAGAGAGCCTCTCCTGAAAATAGCCGGGATCCACGACAGTCCGCCAGCGGCTCAGGAAGAGGTATCCTTGGCAGGGCTTGAAGTCAAAGCCGCGGCAAGCGAGAACGGCAAAGCCAGCGTCTTCCAATGCACTTTGAAACTCAGCAGGCGAGACATATTCCGGCGGATTTATCGATTCCCGGAAGAGATGCTTTCGGATCAGGGTGTAGTGGGAGATGCGAGAAAAGAAGTCCACCACCAGAACTCCTTCCGGTTTTAAGACGCGGTAAAATTCCTGCAAGGCTTTTTCTGCTGCCCCTGAGTTTGGTAGGCAGGTCAGAACACCGCTGCTTACCACCCGCTCGAAGGACAGATCCCGGAAGGGCAGGCTGGTCACAGAGCCCTGCAAAAAGCTGGCCCGATCATCGCTCTCTGCCCTGTGGGCCGCCCGGCCCAGCATGTTTGCGGAGAAATCCATGCCGATGATCTGCAAGGCGGGACTGTCCGCCTTTACTTTGCTTTTTCTATTTTTCAGGGCTCGCAGGAGCAGGTTGCCGTTGCCGCATCCCGCATCCAAGACCCTGCCCTCTGCCCCGGAAAAACAGAACCTTGCTGCCTCATCTTCGAAATCGTCCATCATCTTCAATATGAAATCCGGCGTGTCGTCGGGCAGGTCGCGCGCCAGCTTGAGGTCCATCTCCTCTCCACACCTCTTCTGGCCCTCCCAGAAATCCAGCTCCTCCTTCTCCTGGCGACAGTCCATTTCCATGGGCATCTTCACGAGGCGATGGTTGAGAGGTGTGAATTATTAATAGTTTGCCGGGAATAGAGGCTGGTCACAAATACAGAGGAGTTCGGACGGGTGTATGGACGGTGCCAGAAAGATGTGCCCATGTTTTTACCAAGTTTAAAATGCAAAGGCAAATCATCATAGCCTAACAAGAGGGGCGGATTAAATGATCGATGATAGCTCAATGCTCTCGAAAAAGAAAGACGGACCATTTCAGAGATTTTTTAGCCTATCCTGGGGCATTCTTGCCCTGGCCATGCTCCTGGTAGCACTCATTTTCTGTGCGCCGCCCACTATGGCAGCCGAGAGCGGCGCTCCCATACCTCCGGAGGAGTTCGGGGATGATTACTACAAGGTCTACGGCACACCTAATCTGACCATCTCCCTGGAGAAAACTCGCGTCTATCAGGGTGAGCAGACCTCGCTTTTTCTCACTTTGACCAACCGGGGGCGCATAACCGCCTTCCAGGTGAACGAAGAGCCCGGCGCCAATAAGAGAGAGGAGATCCTGGCCGCGCAAAAAGAGCAGGAGCTGGAAAAGCAGAGAACCGTGGCCCAGGATGTCTCGCTGCTACTTTTGGCCGAAAACGAGAGTGCCATAGACATAAAGCGGGCTGTGGCCTTTCCCGGCAGCATCCGGGAGGGGCAGACCTCCGCCCGGCTGGAGTTTCCTGTTGAGGCCTACAAGAATGCCCGCCCTGGCCTTTACAAGCTCTACGCCGTCGTCAATTGCACCTACCAGAGGGACGTGGCTGTGAAAGGAGACGAAGATCGCCCAGAGAGCCCGGATGTGTTCTACTGGTACGATAGCCAGAGCCAGATCATTCCCCTGACCCTGACTGTGGAGCGAAGAAGCGGTGCAGAGTTTGAGGTTCTGGATATCAGCCCCGACACCCTGCTGGTGGGCTCCCAGGATAATGTAGTCAAGATTCGCATAAAAAATGTGGGCAGTGATACTGCGCAAGATCTGGTGGCAAGGCTTCGTCCCGAGAGCGGCATTTATGTGAGCGTGGATGAGTCGCCCATCCCGGCCTTGCCGCCCCA
>JAABPZ010000009.1 GCA_011391755.1 Methanothrix sp.
TATTCCTAAATAATTTGTAGAATGTACCAGAGGGCGCCCCCCACCAGAGCGCCGAAGGCCGTTGCCACCAGATTCACACCATTGTTGCTCAAAATGCCCCGGCTTTGCAGCGTTGCCCCGAGAAGGCTGTCGAAGTTGGTGCCCAAGAATCCGCCAATGGCCGCGACGACGATGCCAAAAACCCCCGCCATTCCCATGCCGGTAGCCAAGAGCCCGATGATGATGGCTCCGGCAAGTGAAGCGGCTTCGCCCAGGGGCGTTACGCCTCCATCCACGCCCGGCTGTGTCTCTTTAAGCGTGGTAATCATGCGGGGTTTGGAGCGGCTGGTCTCGCCTATCTCGCTGGCCAGAGTATCCCCGTTGGCGGTAGCCACCGAGGCAATGAAGGCAAAGATGAAGACATCATTGCCGTAAACTCCGAAGCAGATGGCTAGAACAAGAGGCACCAGGCTGTTGCTGTAGACGTTCTTGTAGCCGCGCCGGCCTCCATGGGACTGGGCAATGCCAAGCTTATGCTTTTGGGAATATCCATAGCGAGTAAAAGCTCCCCCCAGCAAATAAAAGGCTAAGAGCAGTATAAACCAGGAGAGTCCGGCAAAGAGGATCACCAGCAGGCAGACGATGGTCTCGCTGAGCACGGCATCCGAGTCCGCCGCTTTCGCCCAATAGGCACCGATGCCCAGGACCAGGGCGAAGATGCAGATGAGCAGAATGCGCGGCAATTCAGGCAGCGGATAGTCGAAGGAAAAAAGCCACATCACCATGGCGGTGCCAAAGGGAACAGTGAAGTCGCGCTCCTTGGAGACATGGTGCAAAAAGGCCCCGGACAGCCCTCCCAAGATGACCAGGAACAATATCCTCTCCGAGGAGAGGCTTCCAGCGGAGATCAGGCTCGCGACGGGATAGCCGAGGCATACGTTGATGAGCAGATACATGATGCTGCCCGCCAGGGAATCGAACTTCTTGAAGGCGAGAGGGGCAAAGGTAGAAGCCACAAAGGAGATGGCTATGACATAAAGCGGCAGATTGGTATCAGTGAGGGAAAGCGCCGGCCTCATGATGAGCAACATGGCCAGGGACGCGCAGAGCAGGCGAGAGCCGCGGTTCAGGAAGAATACAACCGCCAGGGGAAGGACGGTGAAGGCTCCGGCATAAGGCAACAGCAGGACCATCAGTCCGATGGCCATCCGGGCGATATCTTCCCGCTCCATGAAATTACATGACATTTTTCATTGCAAAAATACTTTGCCTATGGAAGATACACTAAGATCAACTATGATTTACCGCCTCTACGAGCATCTCCTGCAAGCGCGCATCGCAAAAAACAATCTGCCCGGCTGTGTAGCCGTTGTTCTTAGCTGTGGCGATCTATCCGATGATGGTCTGGTGCGACTTTCCGAGCTCTTGGAATGGAGCCGGTCCATTGGTCTTACCTCCCTGATGCTCTATGTAAACGATGATGCGCCCCGGCTTCAGCGCAAGATTGCCACCCTACTCGCCGCGACGCCCGCTCAAATCAGCTTGCATACCAGAGAGGGCGTAGAGCAAACCGGCAGTGGCGGCCCGCTCAAGGTAGTAATATCTCTGGGCTATGGGGGCAAGCGCGAGGTGGCCGAGGCATTCCGAGGTCTTCTCCGGGAGGTGGAAACGGGGCTTCTTTATCCCGAGCAGATCGACGAAAAGATTATAGAATCGCATCTTCGATTTCCCCAGAAGCCTGATCTGGTGATAAGGGCGGGCGGAAAGAGACTCAGCGACTTCATGATCTGGCAGGCAGCCTATTCAGAGCTTTATTTTACCGATGTCAACTGGTTAGAAATGAGAAAGATCGATTTTCTGCGCGCCATTCGCGACTGCCAGCGAAGGGAGAGACGCTTCGGCCGCTAGAGTGTTAGAGTTCTAGATATTCTTATGGCTTTCCGGTTTGACAATGTCCTTGGCGGCAAGTATGCTAAGAAATCGGGACGGAATCGTCTCCGAGATGACGATATCGTCGTTCACGGTCATCATCTTCACACCGGCCTCCTGCGCTGCGGCGGCATCCGCCTGGATCACTCTGGGGTTACCGGTGCGGAAAGTCGCCACATGCCAGGCCTTCTCGGCAGTGGTAGATAGATGGACGTACCTTTGCGATGCAGACTTGATGCCGATCTCCAGGATGCGGTCCGCCTCCTCTTCGCTTGCCCCGTAGTAGAGTAAAGGTCTCTTATTTTCCGGATGATCAAGCTCCACATCTACGGAATGGCCGTATCTGGCTCGAACTCTGTCGTCGGCAATCTCGTATCTCTGCTTGGAATCCGACAGCACGAGCGCAATCACCAATTCTTTGCCGGCCCAGCGATGCCTGCTCGTCACCACCTGGCCTAGCTTTGTGAGATCAACATAGCCGCGGGAGTCCATGTCCAGGCCCAGATCACCAGGAAAATGCCGGAGACTGCCCGCTACCAGCCGACCTAGCTGCTCCGTTTTGGTCTCGTCCAAAAGAAGCTGACCGGCAGAGCCGCACTCACAATGCTCTCCCCTGAAAAAACCGTGTTGAGGGCAACGCTTGATCATCAGTAGAACTCCTTATCTCAGAGTGGGTTCTACGCATAGATATATCTGACCGCTGAGCAATCTGACCGCTGAGCAAAGTCTCAAATATGTTCGTGCTAAATAAAACCTCATGCCCGATGCAAAGGATGTCGAGAAAGAGATATGCAGGATGCTCGATATGGGCGATGAGGAGTTATTGGCGGAAATGGAAAGGTCTTTCCTACTCTCGGATGAGCGCCACCAGCGGATCAGCGATACGCTGGAGGAGATGATGCAAGAAGTAGACCGGCTCATCTCTCGCATTGACGAGATAGAGGAAGAGTCGCTCGAAGATGAGGGAATGAGGAATCGAGCCCAAGGTGAAATTAGTGGATAGCCTACCTGATATTCAAGCGTGCGAGCCTGATTATCCCTTCAATTTAACCAGAGTGGGAGTGACCGGCGTTAAAAAGCTGGTGAAAGTTGAACGTGGGAACGATGAGAGGCCCGTAGTTCTCATCTCCAATTTTGAGGTATTTGTCGATCTTCCCTCTGACCGCAAAGGGGCCAATCTCTCCCGCAACTTTGAGGTTATAGACGAGGTTTTAGAAGAGGCCATAAACTGCCCGGTCTATGAGATCGAGGAGCTATGTGGAGAGATTGCCAAGAGACTTCTCTCCCGGCATGAGTACGCTTCCCGGGCGGAAGTAAAAATGAAAAGCGAGTACATTGTGCGTAGACAGACGCCGGTGACAAAGGTCAACTGCCAGGAGGTAGTGGACATCTTTGCCGAGGCAGTGGCCAGGGCCGGGCCCACCGGATACGTGCGAAAGACGGTAGGGGCCGAGGTTTTAGGCATGACGGCATGCCCTTGCGCCCAGGAGATCATGAAAGAAGAGGTTCGCCAGGAGCTGGCCAAAGCGGGGCTATCTCTGGAAGCGGCCGCAAAACTCGC
Source organism: Methanothrix sp. (assembly GCA_011391755.1). Lineage (GTDB taxonomy): Archaea > Halobacteriota > Methanosarcinia > Methanotrichales > Methanotrichaceae > Methanothrix. Next base: position 3,470 of record JAABPZ010000009.1, read on the forward strand.
GGAACGGCTGCCCGTGGCCACGCATAATCAACGTGGCCGGGGCAGCATATCTGTAGAGGTTCATGACCGGCGCTGCGTTTCCATCAACCGGATCATTAAGATCATTGAAGAGTCCATGAGTTCCAAAGTCTATGGGCTGCTCAAGCGTCCGGACGAGGCTGTGGTGGTAAAGAGGGCGCACAGCAACCCCAAGTTCGTGGAGGATTGCGTTCGAACTATGGCCCAGAAGCTGGTCGAGGCATTTTCCGATCTTCCTGATGACGCTGCTGTGACCCTAAAGCAGATCAACGAGGAGAGCATTCACCAGCACAATGCCTTTGCGGAGAGAACGGCCAAGATGGGCGAGCTAAGAATGGAATTGGCCCGCGTTAGAGGTATTGAGGAATAAGGGACTGATAATGACAAAAAATGAAAAAATAGCCGGTCCTCTCCGAGAGCTGCTCCGCGAGAGGGAGATCATTGCCAGGTGTGAGCTTCTCCTTCGCACCTACGATATCGTTCGATCCGCAAAATTAAGTGACAAGGAGCGAATGGAGCTGAGCAAGACGGTTGGCGAGAGAATTGCCCCCTCTATCTTTGCCAGTATCATGGGCAAAGAGCCCATATTATTCGACCTGCCCATGCTTGATTCCTACACCCAAATTGATGGCCGCATCTTCCATTTTTCGCACACCAAGAAATACAGCAAACAGGCCTTCGCTGATGCAGCCGGCATGCTTCTTCGAGATCTTCCCGAGCTGAAGATCATCCTGCAGCAGTGCCTGGTGGATCGACTGACAAATTTCATGAATGACGCCGGGTACACCATTCGTGAACAGAGCCGGCAAGAGTTGACATTTTCAGCCGAAAAACGGAACGCTAAGGTGTTTGTAGTCACGAGCATAAAGTCCCTGGATATCAATAATTACAATCCAGAGCCTGGGTCCGATTATATTATCCTGGTGGCAAGCAGCGAGACCGTAGAGCCATTTATGCAGTTCTTCCAAGAGAATGGGCAGGCAGCAGAGGATAAAGGTCTTAAGATCTGGATAATGAACCTGGAGAAGGGCACCATAGATCCCTTTATAGGTTATACTACCGATCTGGATATCTACAATCAGTTTGACAATCCTCGTCTGGCAGAGATGGTGAGAAGCAACTGGAGCAGTAGCCGCAGTCAATAGCTTGCCGGGACCACTATATTTTTTAGTTAATATTTTTTCTATTTATGTGAGCGAATTAGCGGAACAAATATTATTATAATAAACTAATTGGCTTCCTGCTCTCGGAACCATAGCCAAGTGTTAAATAGATAGAGCGCGCTAAAAAGATTGGAGAAATGGAGAAAGTAAACCCTTGGGGAGAGGTGGGGTGTATGAAATTTTATCTTACGTTATCGGTCATGTTTTTGGTCATGATTAACGCCGCCTTAGGTGCAGTAGGCGACGTGGGTGTATCGGATACCGCCGCTACTATTCAGCCGGAGCAAAGTTCTTTGGCCGGCATGGAGACAAATTCTTACATGTCAGGACTGCCAAGTCAGGCATCGCCAAGTCAGGCATCGCCAAGTCAGGCATCGCTAAACCAGCCATCGTTATCGTCTTATGGCAATTATCAAGATTCTTCACTGATCCAAAAATCCGCTTACCCGGCCCCGCAGATCGGCGGTCCGATGCAAGAGCAAATGACGGCAGAGGTGCTGGGACTCTCGCAGCCGCAAATGGAGAGCTTCGCTCCCGATGCGAGTTTGGGTTTTGTGTCTGCTTCACAGCCGTTCGATGTGGCCCAGGTATCATCTGCGCCGGTGCCTTCTTCCATGCAGCCTTCCGTTCAGCCTTCAATGCAGTCTACAGTCCAGGCTGAGTTGCCCGGTTCCAGCGTCTGGTATTATCCCAGTTCCGTGGTTTCCGCCAACAGATTCTATGTCCAGACTGCCTCCGGCTTTAGAACAGTGGGAGGATGCAGCTATCGAGGCTATCTGCCCCTTTGGGCGGATATCAAATCAAGCGGTAACTTCTTTGTCTACGAATGGTATCCCGGACGGTCCACTGCTTCAGTACGATGGTGGGGCTGGACGGGGACGGGCTGGAAAAAGGGCTGGTTTTGCGGAGATGTCCCGGGATGGCATATCCTCTGCTACAACAGCGGCATCTGGTCCAACTACATCTACATTTATGTGTATCCCAGAGGTGCTCCTCTATCTGCGCCATCAAGCTACTCAAATGCTGCGGCAAGCATGAGCGCAGCATCTCTGCCCTTAAGTGCGCCCATTCCTCCTGATCCGGGCGCTGAAAGGATTGTTCTGCCTGATTTCAACCTTTACAAGCCGGACCTGTCTAATAATGTTCCCTTTTCATCAAGCGGAACGGGACTATTCGAAAATCCCGCGATAGCAAATCAAGCTTTGATAAGCTATCCTGATCAAGCCGCTTATCCCGGTGCATCAAACCTTCCTGGCCAGGCAAGCTCTTCTAGCAAAACCTGTACCACCTGTACAGGCTCCACTGTAATTGCAGGCGGCGTTTCCAGCAGCTATCCCTATGAGAAGAGCTGCCCATCCTTTGCCACCCCAGCAAGCCAAAGCGCGCCTTACGGCTACGCTACGCAAAGCTACCAGGCCGTCTATCCCGTGCCATCCATTTGCAAATGCAATGAGTACTATGTGCAGAGCTGCCCGGGAAGGCTGGCAACGGTGGCAGGCGTATTCTGTGGGGGCTGGCTGCCTCTCTGGTCCAAAGTAAGCCGACCGGGTGCATATTGGTCCTTTGAGTGGACGGCATGCAGCAGCGGGCCAAGCTACTATTGCCCCCCTGAGGTCAAAAATTTCGGCTACAAAAGCACCGCATGGTACCAGACCTGGTTTAAGGGAAATAATCCCGGCTGGCATATACTCAGCTACCATAGCAATGATTGGTCCAACTACATTTACATCTACGTCTGGCCGGCAGACTAGTTCTCATCTTTTTTGGGCGATCGGTTTAAATACCGTGAGCTTGAACGATGTTCGGATTGATATTATCTCGGAGGATGTTTATTGGCAAGAAGATCACAAAGAAAGGCTGAGAGCAGAAAGGCCAAGCAATGGTATAAGGTTGTAAGTCCGGAGATGTTCGGCAGAGTTCCCTTTGGCGAGACGGTCGCCAACGATCCGGAGAGGGTCGTAGGAAGGATCGTTGAGACCACCCTGGGAGACCTCACCAACAACTTCTCTAAGCAGAACACCAAGCTCAAGTTTAAAGTAGATCGTGTGGCCGGAGATTCGGCATACACTAAGTTCCTGGGCCATGAGATGACCACGGATTATGTGCGCTCCCTGGTCAAGAGAAGGACATCAAGAATTGATTCCATTGTGGACGTAATCACCACGGACGGCTACCATGTCCGGGTCAAGCCCAGCTGCTTCACAGTGAAGAGGGCGCGGGCCAATCAGGTCAAGAGCATCAGAGAGCTCTCCAAGAGGGTCGTCTTAGAGAGGTCAAAGAGTCTGGACTTAAACCAGTTGATCCAGGAAGCTGTGGGTGGCAAGATCTCTTTGGATATCTACAAAGAAGCCAAGGCAATCTATCCCCTCAGGCGCGTGGAAGTGCGCAAGACCGAGATCAAGTCCGAGCCGGTTATGGCAACAGCAGCAGCGCCGACACCAGTATCGGAAGCTCCTACTGCCTAATTGTAAGTTTAACACGCCAAATTTGATGGCAATTCTTCAGCGCCTTTCTTGCGGCAAAGCTTGAAGGGCGCGAAAAGAGATTTTTAGTAGCACCCAGCTTTGCTTTAAAAAAGAGGTTTTTTTTGTATTTCTAGAAACAAGAGAATGAAATATATTCATGAAGAATCTCTAACTCTGTTATGAAATGGATCTTATTGATTGCATTGTATCTTGTGCTCTTCTCTGCAGGGTGCCTGGAGCAGAAGGACAGCTCCTCCAAGAGTGACACCAATGCTGCCGACAAGTCCGAAGAAAAGTTAACTGTGACCATAACCTCACCCAAAGCGGGAGAGATCTTGCAGGGAAACAAAGATGTCAACTTTGATGCCGTGGTCAGCAAAGGTAAGGCACCGCTCAGCTATCGCTGGAGTTCGAGCATCGACGGAGAACTCTCCACCAGCCGCAAATTTATGCAAAATCCCTCCCGGCTGAGCAAAGGCGGCCATGTGATCATCTTAAAAGTCACTGATGCGGCCGACAACTCCGCCCAGGGAAGCGTCTTGATCGAGGTGATGTAAGGATGATATCGAGATGAGAAACGATTTGGACGCAAAAGCATTATAATCCCATCCAGCAAAGCTAAAACGGTATGACAGACGTCCCTGATATTCCCCTGGAGCAAATCCAGCAGCGTGTGGTGGCCATGTGGATGGGCAGCTTCTACGGCAGCAGCGGCTACGTGGCCCGCAAGCTCGGCAAAAAGGGTCTGCGCGAGTTTCAGGGCAACGGCGCTCGCCAGGTGGCGGCCACCTTCAAGCAATTGGGCCTGGAGAAGCCAGAGGATGTGGCCCTGGCCATGGCAACCAACGACAAGAACCTCTTCGGAAGCGTGGTGGTTGTTACAAAGGAAGATGGCTTTGTGGAGATCAAACGCAGTCGTTGCGGCTTGATGGAAGGTGCCAAATCTTTTGCTCGCGTGGGGGCCAGCCTGATCGCAAAAGAGCACTGCAAGACCTGTGTGGAAAGCCACTGGCGAAAGGTCTTCTCCGATCTGAAGATGAATCTCGATGTAGAGCATACACAAGACGGATGCATAATGAGGATTTCCAAACAATAAATTTGAAAAGAAGCGGACGCATTCCTTTAATGCAGATCCGCCTTGCCGAGGATTCTTTGCAGAGATTGATCTTGAGCGGACTGGTTTTTGTCAAGGCTATTTTTGTGCAGCTTTGGCCCTTAATTGAGCCGCTTTTTTCTTCATGTTCGCCGCAATCCTATCTCTATTGGCTTGCTGCTTAGCTCTGGCTTCCTGAGTTTTTTTGACTTGGCTGGAGGCAGTCACTTTTCTATTTTGCGAAGAAGCGCTCTTCGTGCTTACATCTTTTGAAGGTTGCGCTTTATTACTATTATCTGAGACTGTCGCACCAGCGGTATTTATCCCTTTATCCGGATTCATGTCTTGATCAGATTTCGGGCTAAGAGTCGCTTTTGTTTTGAACTTAATTATTGATACAGGCTCTCTTGCAGTGGTGTCCTTAGCTGGATTGGTGATCGCGCCCAATGCAACTGAGGGCAAGGACGCAAGAATTGCGGTGGGTGCGACCTTCGTGTCATTGGATCTTTGAGTATTGTTCATCGATGCCGTCTCATTTGTCAGGTTGTTATTGTCGCTGCTTTTTTTTGCAGACTTTGCCAGAGACGTCGAAGAAGATGAGGAAGAAGACGACGAGGATGAACTATGATGTCTTATTACGGGAGATGATTTGCTTATGGAAACGCCTCCTTTTGCAGCCTGACTGGATGGCAGCGAGGCATTCATTTTGGTTGGTTGGCTCAAGTTGTCCAATGACCGGGAAGAATTCTTACTAATATTTCCGCTCTCCTCCTTACCGTTCGTCATGGATGTGATGCCGTTTTCCGGACCCTTGAGATCAAGGCCGAATAAAACGCCATTACGATCCGAATTCGAGGCAAAAGAGACGAGATCGGATATGATAAATAAGGCCAGGCCGGTCATGCAGATCAAAGATAGTATCACGAGTACGCTGATCAGCCTGGGATATTTATTCATCAATCTTTTGCGAGCCAGACCGTAGTAGGTAATGCTCGACCCTGCAAAGTCCTTCATACATAAACGGATATTTTTTAAAGTTTATAACTTTTACGATCGAAAAAAAATTATTGAGTGATGGCCCCCCTCACGCAGTAATGCTCTGGTATTAATCTAAGTGACTACAGGCATCCCTGCGGCCTACCAGGTAACAATTCCGCCCGAGAGGACAAATGCATCGCGACCGCCATAGACGGCAACCTTCTGGCCGGCAGGAATCATGCCCATCTTGTTGTCCCTGAATTTCTTCCATGCCGCTACTTCTTTCCTAACAAATTTAAAAATTAAAAATAGATTATTAATATCATATCACAGATCACCTGTGCGCAAAGTTCGCCACAATCGTCTCGCCCACTGAATTGACCTGCACAAATCCGTAACGCTCGAACTGCACAACCCGTCCCAGCTCCTCGGCAATGCCCGCTTCCCCCACGCCTTCATCCACGCCATCGGGCCTCTGTACCCGCACCTTCGGCCCGTCCAAGGGCGCCCACTGAATGATCTTGGTCCTCTTGCCCATATCCTTGCCCAGGAAGCGCGCCCTGGCCGGTTCCAGGCCCGTAATTTCTACGTTGCACAGATCCTTGAGCCGGATGTTGTCTCCCACCTGCAGGCCCGAGAGATCGCTCTTGCAGATGAAGACCCTGTCCCCGGCAGGAATCTCCCTAAAGCCCCGATCTGCTGTGGGATGCAGGGGCGCGTGCGCCAGTGCGGGCACATCGCCCTCAATCGTTAGCTCAACGGGCTCCCAGACGAAGAAGCGGCGGTTGGCCTCGATGTCGATAATCTTGCGGTTCTCGGCATAGATGGAGTCCATGCTGATGGAAATGTCCGTCTCGCCCACGCCCAGGTCGATCATGAATTTTCGCAGCGCTTCGGGCCGAATGCCCCGGCAGCGCATGGCCCGAACGGTGGGGACGCGCGGGTCTTCCCAGCCCGTGTACTCGCCGGCTTCGATGGCCTTCCTTAATTTGCTGGTGCTAAACGAGCCGAACTGATGAATCTTGATCCTGCCCCAGTGAATCACCTCTGGATACTCCCAGCCCAAATAGCCGTAGAGATACCTCTGCCGGCTGCCGCTGTCGGCCAGATCCTTGCCCCGAATGATGTGCGTGGTGCCGAGCAAGTGGTCCTCCACCGCCGACTCGAAATCGAGCAGCGGCCAGACGCGGTACTTGCTGCCTACCAGCGGATGAGAGGCGGTAACGATGCGAAAAGCGGGCCAGTCGCGTATGGCCGGATCCTTGTGGTGCATGTCGGTCTTGACCCGCAAAACAGCCCCGCCCTCCGCCATCCGGCCATCGAGCATCTGCCGCCAGAGATCCAGGTTCTGCTCGACCGTATGATCCCGATGCTCGCACTCCTCTCCCCGGTCCTTGTGCTCCTTGAAGACAGCCTGGGCACAGCCGCAAACATAGGCTCCGCCCCGCCGAATCAGCTCTTCGGCGATGGGATAGTACTGATCAACTCGCTCGCTGGCCGTGATCACCAAATCGGGCAAGGCCCCCAGCCATGCGCAGTCCTCCAGATACCAGCCGTAAGCTTCGGGCATGGGTCGCTTCTTTACGGGATCGGTGTCATCGAAGCGAATGATGAACTTGCCGCCGTACTTTTTCACATACTCGGAGTTGACGATGATGCCGCGCGCACTGCCCAGCGTCGGCGGACCATTGGGGTTAGGAGCAAAGCGCATGACTACGCCCTTTTCCGCTCCCTGTAGAGCAGGCAGGCCCTTGTCCGGCTCCTTCTTTTCGGAGAGCTCAGCCAAAAGTTCAGGCGCAATGATTTGCAGCCTCTCTTGCCACTCTTCCAGGCTGGTCTTCTCCACGCCTTCCAGCACCTCTTTTACCAGAGGCGATAGCTCTTTGGCCCGGGAACGAAGCTGTGCGTGCTCGCCCAGGAGCTTACCCATGACCGCCCCGGCATTAGGTGCGGCTTTGTACTTCACGGCGTTTTGCAACGCATACTTTTCTATGAGCTCTCGGATCTCTTCCATGACACATCTCCCAAAGGCCCGGAAGATCTGGGGAAAAATGATTCCTGCAATCTTCCTAATTCAGGTAAGAGAGCTAATTCCAATCACTCTACTTTAATTTGATTGTCCCATCATTTGAAGCAAGTATCTTTGGGCACACTCTTTTTGCCAGAGAAAGAGCATCCCTTATGATTTCATCATGGTCAAAAGCCAGAGGCGGAAGGCCAATCAGTGGAAAGACCTGGGCCATTCTGGCATCCGACCCGGCCAAAAGCTCGCCTCTGCCCTTTGCCAGAAAGGCGGCGGAGACGACGTGCCCACGAGAATCGCGGGCGGGGTTCGAGTAGATGCCCACCAACCCCAGCAATTCAATGGCCAGGCCCGTCTCCTCGCAGGCCTCCCTGACCGCAGCCGCCTCGACCGTCTCGCCCACTTCCACAAAACCGCCGGGCAGGGCATAGCTGCCCGCAAAGGGTGGGTTATCTCTCTTGATGAGCACGATCCCGTCTTGGAAGAGTATGACGGCGTCCACCGCCAGAAGGGGGGTCACAATCTTTTTCCTCTCGTTCATTGTGCTAAATTTCCTACATCACAACCAAAAGGCTTATCTACGACCCAAGTCGGATGTTTATACGGCAAAGGTCGATTATTCGCAGATCCCTCCCTACCCTACATCCAATCGACCTTTAGCTATCCTTTTTGCCAGAGACTCATGATGAAGCTCTAATAGCAGGCGTGATTACTATCATTTGATGCCCTTTTATGTGCTGAAGATAGGAGGAAGCCTCATGGCCTCTGCCCGACCGCTCATGCGTGCCCTCCTGGCCCTCGCAGAGGAGGGCTACAGCTTCCTGGTGGTGCCGGGCGGCGGCGTCATGGCCGATCTGGTGCGAGATATCTATTCTCGCGGCGATCTTTGCCAGGAGGCCGCACACTGGATGGCCGTCTTGGCCATGGAGCAATATGCCTATTTTCTGGCGGATGGAAGCGGGGCTATTCTCACTCGAGAGATTTGCCGTCCCAAAGACGACTCTCGCGTGCGGGTTCTCTTGCCTTACCAGGCCCTCATTGAGGAAGATCGCGATCTTCAGCATAACTGGGACTACACCTCGGATGCGGTGGCGGCCCTGGTAGCCGCACAGCTATCCGCCCCACTCATCAAGGCTACTGATGTGGATGGCGTGATGCTGGACGGAAAAGTAGTTTTAGAGGTGCCGGCAAACCGCATGCTGGGTCACGTTAGCTGCATCGATCAAGGCACAATTAAACTTCTCTGTGGCCTTCTTAAAGGAAGCAGCATCTGGGTGCTCAATGGCACCGATGCGCAGCAATTCACCAAAGCCTTGAAGAGCGGAGAAGGCGGCACGATTATCAAGGGCTAATAAGAAAGCAATTCCGGCAAAATTCATCCTAAATTCAGTCTATCTATGGGAAGGTTTATACAGAGAAATACATCAATCATGGAGGAGATAACATGAAGGAAGAAATACCAGAGAAATGCATATCATGTGGCATTACGCTGACCGGCGCGGGCGGGACGAGGTTCCCCTGCCCCAGCTGCGGAACCGTGATTGCCAGATGTAATAAATGTAAAAAGCAGAGCAACGTTTATTCTTGCAAAGCCTGTGGCTTCTCAGGACCGTGAGGTGTAATAGATGGGAGATGCCGCTGTAAGAATGAAGGTTATGCCGGTGAGCATGGATGTGGATCTGAAAGAGCTCGCCGAGGAGATCAAGAAGGTAGTGCCATCCTTTGCCAGGCTGCATGCCATCCAGGAGATGCCTATAGCCTTTGGTTTGAAGGCCTTAATCGTTGTAACAATAATGAACGATAAGGGAGGCAGAAGCCCGGATGAGATTGAGGAAGCAGTTCGCAAGTTACCCGGCGTAGAATCGGCAGAGGTGGAAGAGGTCGGACTCCTCTAAACCACTCTCTTTAAAATCGGGCTTGTAGATCAGTGGTAGATCGCCGCCTTCGCAAGGCGGAGGCCACGGGTTCGAATCCC
>JAABPZ010000085.1 GCA_011391755.1 Methanothrix sp.
CATTAGGAATCTTCGCAATTACATGCAATGTTTGTTTGCGTTGGTCCTCCGATCGGTAATTATCGAACTTTGGCAAAAGCCAATATGCGATCACAGCTACCGCTGTTGCTCCGTCTGGATATGGCATTTGCCAATTCACGGAACGGCTCCAATCCTCGATCAATCCCAAGAGAAGCAGGTAATCCCCCGATTCAAATTCATCGAGGTGGTCTGCCACCAGTCTCAACACCCACCCCCAAGCAGGACCATCAGGGACGTTGAACAATGAACCGTGGTTTATCGACTTCGGCAGCCATGTAGGCATGGTCACACACGCGACCCGAAGGAGATGAATCACTCGCATGAGGATATTCTTATTATTAGCTAATAGTTCAGTGATATGTCTCTCCAGAAATTCAACTGCTGATGGTGCTTTTAGTATAGAGACGAGTGTGTCATCCCGAAATTGAGAAGGTGTCCCTACTTCGATGACTGCTGCTTGGAAGATCCGATCCGCAGCACCAGGTTCACGCTCTAGGAGTTCAGCCACCCATTTCCGGTAAGCTCGACGCAGAGCGGGATGCGTACCAATTATGGCGGAAAGTTCGCTTAAGGACCCATAATGGGTAACACTCTGCTCCTCAATCCAGTGCAAGATTGCCCAATCTTCAAGAACATCATGAGCAGGAGCTACTAGTACTGCGCTTTGCTCTTGGGACACTATAAGAGAGTCGTGTCGCAGGGCATCCACGACGGCAGGATCTAAGTCGTTGCAAGAGATGTAGACAGTGAGTTCTCTCGCCCGACGCAATGCAATTTGCACAAAGACTTCCTCGCGGCGGCGAGGCATTCCACCAGCAAGGTGGTGCTCAGCACGTATGATCTGCTTCCAGAAGAGCGCTCGAAATTCCCGCTCGCTTTCAGGTAATGGCCGATCGGCTGACCATGAGATACTCAAAGCCTTTTCGAGAATGTACGGATTGCTTAAAACCCGGCGCAACGCTGGATTGCTGAGCGGAAAATTAAGCTCTGGATGGGCAACTTTTACCTCCTCCAACTCGTCATCATTTAACTGAGGAACAGTAACGACGGAGTGTTCGATGTTTGCGGCATCGAGGAAGCATGCTCTCACAAGGTCGGTCGAATAGTCTCTAGATGTCAAGACTATATGTAGGGTCTTGTCATTTACAGCAAGAGTCAGGAGATCGGTGAAAGCATCGCGGGTCGATTTTTCGAGAAGACGCTCTACACTCTCAATCAGCAGAAGCTTCCGATCCTGGCCAGCCAGAATGGCACCCAGCGTCACTGCATTCACTGGAATCTGGTTGCTTTGCAGCGTTGCGTTGAAATGAGACTGCGCAAATTCCTCTGCGCGAAAGCTGAATGCAAAATAGTCGGCTGATAGTATGGAGATGACGTCCTTGGCGACATTAGACTTTCCGCAGCCCGCTGGACCTGAGAGCAGTACCACCTGACTTGACTCTAGTTCATTGATTACCTGCTGGACGAGAACATCACGCCGCAAGTGTAGATCGCCAATTGTTGATCGAATTCCACTTAGGATTAGCTCGGAGTGTTCATGGAGAGCTCGCAACGCACGCTGTTCTGTACCCCCAAAGAGCGTGTGGCGTTGTAGCAGTACCTGGGGCAGATCTTCACGCCGAAAACCTTCGGCATGTGGCATCCCATTGCCGACTATGGCAAGCAGTGCATCCCACGAGTTCTGTGCAACATCAATTGCGTTTGGTTCGCCCGTTGTATGTGCAAGAAGTGTCTTGATCGCGGCTTCCGTCTGCCCGGTAGCACTGTTCAGGTCCAAGCTCAAGACATGTAAGACGCGGAGAAACGGCCAAATATCTGCAACCGTCACATCTCTTCCCTCAACCTCACTGACAATGAGACGAATCTCATCACAGTAGGAGACGGCTTTGCTGCTAAGGAATCCAGCACCCCCCAATCGATGCTCGAAATCGGTGCTATCACGCGCTGCACGGGAGCAGTCTAGCAGTCCAGAGAAGTATTCGAGTAGTGTGTTTGTGCCTCGTAGGGTGATAAGTGCCAAACGATCAGTCGCAGGCGAAAACAAGCCTGCATTGTGGAAATCCTGCCAAAAAGCCTGCACAGTCTTCCTGCAATCCTTATCTGTCGCGCTGACTGTGAACGTCCGCTTCACTTGTCCAGCGAGCTTCCGTTGTTCTCCCGAGCCGCTCTCACCGATTATCAGGAAATCATCTGTTTTCCAGAAGATATGAGATGTTTGCAGTTTGACTTCAACTACCATGCAGTCGCGCAGGATCGGTGGAATTCCTCTGACGAGGAGATGTGCAAGCCAATAGGCCACAACATGCTGCTCGAAGAACGTTCCCGCTCCACCCGTTGAGGCTGGACTTGATACCCTTCTATCACTCCTCATGCGGACATCCTACCATTTCAAGATCCCACTCTTCCGGCAGTTTTTTTGATCGCACAATATGAGGATCTATTCGTCTTATGTGGTACATGAATATCCTCATTCTATACCCAATTGCTTACTTATAATCTCCCCATGGTCGCCTTAGGCTTGCCAGTACTTTGCCTTACATCATCACTTATTCCAGGAACCCCAAGGCACAAAGCCGCCCAAAATCTGGATGATTTTGCCTTCCTTAGGGTAGGGTCGAGCCGCGCAGGGTGAGTTTTGGCCATCCAGCCCGACCCTGCGGACGGGTCAGGGAACATATGGGTATGACAGACAGGCAATTCTGGAATATCTCTATCAACAGTCGAAGGTCTTATTGCTCTTGTGCGCAAGAGTCTGGATTTCGGCCCTGCCCACCTTTTCATTATTCCATTACTCCACAATCGCCCTGAACACTCCCCGCCCGGCCATGCACGCGTGCTCGGCTACGCCCGGCAGTCCGCCAGTGTAGCCGCTGCTCGTAGTAATAACGCCGCAACTGGGGCTGCCCGCCACCCCCACGATGCAGAGGCTTGCGCCCTCTCGGGCCAGCATCTCTAAGAGGTCCGCGTACTCTTCGATCAGGGCGCGGCAGAATCGGCGAAACTGGGGCACATCAAGCTGATTTCGAGTAACGGCCCAGCGCTCCAGACCCAGGTAGAGCGCCTCCGGGCAAGGCAGCTGAACCGTGGGGCCCTCGAGCTGAAAAGGCAATGGTGCGAGCCCCTTCACTCGCGTCAGAGTGTTAAGCAGGCAGTGGGCGGCGACGGTGACCACCTTCTCTCCCTGGGCGGTGCCTTTATCCCTACTTTCTCCCGGTTTTGCGGTGTACGGCATCTTATGTCAATAATATTATAAACTTATAATAACTTAATGCTTTAGCATGTCTACTACTATCCAGGTCAAAGATGATTGTTCAGAAGATGAATATCTTCAAAAAAAGGCAAAGCGCATGGATAGATCGCATTTCGGCAGTCTGCCCAAGCTTGAATCCTTTCGCAGGGAAGAGATTGACCGTTTTGATTGACGCTGACGTTATCTTCCTGAACAAATATGCTTGATATATTGATAGAACTTGATGCCGTCCATGTCGTCGTAGAAGATGATCTTCTCCGCCCGTTCCCCCGCCTTGATCTTTAGTGTGTTATTGTGAAACTCTTTCTCGTACGCTACGTCATCGATTATATCCAGGGGCATGGTCTGCACGCTGTCCCAGGCGATGCCTGGGCGCACAAAGTGCACATTCTTGTCTGTGGTCACCAGATAGCCCAGTATCTTGTCCAACATGCCCATCCTGGCGATGGCCAGCATCTGCTGGGATGCCCTGCTTTCCAGGATTGCCGGCGCGATCTGCACCAGCTTCTCGCCTGCTTTGGCCAGCTTCTTGGCCGTGCGGTTGAGCTTCTTGGGAACTTCTATTCCGCTCATTTCTATCGTATCAGTCATTAAGTCACTATCTTTTCCAGGCAGTCGTTCTCCAGGGCTATGCGCACCTCGCGCGCCAGCCTGCGTCCCGTGGACATGTTGGTGCGCCAGAGGGCATTTCCGTAGGGGTGCCCGACGGCCATGTGCACATTGGTGCCGCCGCCGATACGAGGAGCGACGTCGTAGATGTAGAAGTTGAGGTCCTTGTCCACACAGGTCTGCAGACAGAATGGGCCAATGATGCCGGGAGAATAGTACTCCTGCGTCGCTTCCACATACTTCTCGGCCAGCACGAAGGCCTTCTCCAAAAGCGACTCGCGTAGCGTTGCCGAGTTGTGGCCGCATACGGTGTACTCGGGATTGATCTGCGAATCGTTAAGGGTGAGCTGCTGGGGTGCGGGCAGTCGGCAGTGCCCGTCTAAAGATGTTTCGAAGCGCCAGTCTATGCCGATCAGCTCGATTGCCTTGCTGATGGGAGAGTAAAAGAAGTCCAAATTAAAAACGGGCCCTATGATGTAGCGCTCAATTCTGGCCAGCTCAATTCCGTCCTGATCGATCACATTCTGGCGCAAAAGGGTATCGGCCTTCTGGCAGTACTCCTCGTAGGAGGCAGCTGTGAAAAATCCCCTCTCCAGGGTTTTTACGGCATGAGGCAGCTTGACCATTACCAACTCTTTGATATCCTCAGCCTCGATTGGCACGGGATAAGGCAGCCCCGCCTTCTCTAGTATCCAGTAATAATCCATCTTGTCGCCGCGCTCCTCAGAACGAAGCAAGTTTCGCGAGCCCAGGAGAGGCACCTGGAACTGATCCTCCACGGCATCAATGCCGCAGTAAGAGGTAAACGACCGGTTGGGCACGAAAAGAGTGTTCTTCTCCTTGAGAATATCCTGGTTCTCCGGCTCTAAAATCTGCGAAAACTTCTTGAGCATCATGACCTCGTCGATCATGCCGTTTACAATCCTGCCCGATTTGTCCCGGTTGGCGCGGAAGTACTTGACATAAGGCTTCTCTCGCCCCTCCTGGCACACCGCCAGCGTCCTGAAATTCTCCTCTACTGCGCCGTCTGCCGTATCCAGGGCAGAATGGGATGCAATCATCCCGATTCGCAGATCATCGAGGTCGTATCCCCTCAAGACCTCTAAAACCTTACTGCGATCCATCAAGTCAGAGCACCTCAAAATAATTGCCTTGTTCTCTCATATTTCCATCCCGATTTATCAAGATGACCCCATGCCCACCAGAAGCTCGCCTTTGCCGCTATCTACCAGGTCACCTGCATACTTTTGGAAGGCCTGGCCATCAACCTCTACGATTTCGGTCTTCAGGAAGCTGGGCAGAACCTTGGCCTCTCCTTTTACGGTTATAGTTCCTTTGCTCATCTCTGCGCCGGGCAGATAGGTGCTGCCTCCGATGAAGATGGTGCCGCCCTGATTGGCAGCTCCGGCAAAGTCGCCCGCATCCCCAAGGATGCGAATGCTGCCCCCACAAAGATGCTCGCCCAGGTATGCTCCTGCATTGCCTTTTACCTCTATCTCTCCGCCGCGCATGCCGCACTTCTCGCCCCGGTATCCGCCGCCCAGGTAGTTTCCGGCATTTCCCATGACGACGACTTTTCCCCCGCGCATCTCCCTGGCCAGCCAGTCGTCGGCATGGCCGGCAATGCTCAAAAGGCCGCCTTTCATATTATTTCCGGCGTGCATCCCCACATTTCCCTGCACCTCGACCACACCGGCGGTCATGCTTTCTCCTATTCTCTTTACCTGAGCGAAATCGCCCACCAGCTTGATAGTCGTCTCCTCGGCAGTGGCCGGCGCATCATCGCCCTCTACTGTAAAGAGATCTGATAGCCTCTTTTGCCTATTACCCTGCCAGACGACCAGACTATTTATCTGGCTCAAGGTGAGGGGGGCAAATTTGTCGGTAGATATGTTTTCCGCTTCTACGGATATTCGGAATGCGTTCTTTGGTGCGACGGTGATGTTTCTCATTTAAGCCACCTCCGAAAGGATGGGTAGACCGGCCCGAATTACTTTCGCATGGGGGAGATATGCATCCTGCACCGCGTAGTTGGCGATCTGAATGCTGTAGTACTTGGCGAACTTCTCCTCCAGATCAACCATGAGCCGGTCAGCCTCCGGCTGCGGCACTGCGGCATCCACCCAGAAGGTCCTGCCAGGCGGCGTAGCCAGGATCTGGCCCTCCTTGGATACGACGACGCCTCCCTTGATGGTGTACTTGGCATTAGCCAGGGCTTTCTTAACCAGGACATGATCCAAACTCGTGTCCACCTCCTCTGGCCGCAGGTTGTAGATGGACACATCACCATCAGCGCCCGGTCCCAGGTGTCCCTTGTCCTCCAATCCCAGGACCCGTGCCGGAGCGGCACGGGTCATGATGGCGATATCCGTCCAGTCCATCTCCCTCTCGATGCCGGCCAGTGTGGTGCGTTTGGGCACCTGCTCATGCAGCGTAGCTATCTCCGCCTCCCTCTTGAGCCGGCTCATGAGCAGTGTGATGACCTCCGGATAGTTAACAAAGGGGCTGCCGTTGGGATGGTCTGTGGTCATGAGCACCTTCCAGGGATCTTTGACCAGCAAGGCCAATTCCAGGCCAATGGCCCACTGTACGGCATTGACCAGCATCTTTCTGAAGTAATTCATG
>JAABPZ010000086.1 GCA_011391755.1 Methanothrix sp.
CTAGCTCTGCGATCGCCTTGCTCTTCATCGTCCATCATGTCACTCAATACATCGCAAGATTTAGCAGCTTCCTTTTGCGGTCATCTTGTCATAACTGTTGATGACTACTGCGGCCTCGTCTTCCCGGCCAAGGGCCATAAGAGATTGACCCTTCATGGATAGGGCCTCTGAGGATAAGGCCAGACAATTGGATGAATTAAGTGGCATGATCTTAATTACCTCATCGAAACACCTGTAAGCCTCCTCAAATTTGAGGGAATCTGAGGATGTGACCCCCCAATTGTACATGGCAATGCCCATATCGAGCCAAGCCTCTGCAGAAGCCTCTAAGTCTCCAGAGCTGAATGCTATCGATTCTTCAAAGCTTCTTGCTGATTCCTCGTATCTGCCCAGGGCCGTGAGGGCTTGACCTCTTCCGCTCATGGCCTTTGCAGATTTTGGATCGATTTTAAAGACAGCATCATATTCCGTTATGGATTCGTTATAGCGTCCAAGGGCATAAAGGGCATCTGCCTTGGCAGACAAGGCTGACACATCCTGGGGTTTCAAGCTTATTACCTTATTTATAGTCAGGAACCTAACTTTTTAAACCAATCTGCCCCTCCAAGAAAACGCTCGATCCAATACCCTGCAAAGCTTAGTTTTGAAGCGTTTGCGAGAAATGAATCTTGAATCAGTGACCTCATGTGATCGATATCATGGACAAAGTTCCTGGATATTACTCTCTTAATGCTTTTCCATATGAATTCGATTGGATTCAAATCAGGAGAATATTTTGGAAGAAAAATTAAAATTATACCATGCTCTTTTGCACATTGAATTGTGTAATGTGCCCTATGGGATGTAAAATTATCACAAAGGATAGCTATCTTATGAAGAGGGTTCTTCTCCCTAATTGTTTTTAAAAATTCCCCCACATCTTCCTTCGTTGAATGCTCCTTAAAATCAATGACTGATGTACCATTAAGCATATAGCATCCAAATGCATTAGCTTTCATTTTTTCTGTATTTTTATAGATTGTTGGTTTGCCAAAAGACCAAAGACGTTGAGTATTTGACGTAGTTTGCGGCGAAGATTCATCCATAAAACCAATGATCATATCTCTATTAATTATTGATAAACTTTTTTTAAAAGTTCTTCAGCATTTGCGGGTCTTCGATAGTCATGTGGAAATGGTTTAGCGCATTTCATACCGATATTTTTCAAAATTATTCGGATCTGTTTATTTGTATATTCTACAATAAATTCTTTAAATATAAGCTCCCTAACCTCTTCTGTAGTCCAGGTATCATTTTGCTTAAGAAGTTGAACTAGCTGTCCTTTTTGAGCATCTGTAAGCTTCGACGGTCTGCCACCTGCATATTTGGGAATCAAGCCCTTATAGCCCATTTCATTCCATCTATCTTGCCAAATATATCCTACACGTTTTGTTATTCCGACTAACTTAGCCGATTCGGATACCCCCCTCCCATCATAACGATATTTGATAAAATACAATCGTCTCAAGATTTTTGCATCATTCTCAAGATTTTTTATTCGTTTATTGAGTATATCTGTGCTCATATGATGTTTAATATGGATCTCTTCTGGGCGAGACATAGTAAATAATAAGGGGATAATTAGTATAAATAGTTTAGTGCAGAACTATATTAGCTGCCCGATCCAACCCGACTCTTTGCTCCCTTGGAAATGGAGTTGAAACAAGAGGCTCGAAGCAGGGACGAATCTCGGGATCTATGCTAATCAGCTTGTAGTGCTTCATAGACGCCTACCCCCATCATCCACGTTGTTTGATATCCTTTTCCACACTCATTCCCATGCCGATAGCACAGATTGCATCGACATCTTGCCATTGATAGGGCAAGCCTGAAACGGCATATCGACATTACTGGATATAAGTCTTTCGTCTTTATGATCTTCAGAGCCATACATAAGAAAAATATTGGTCCAAATCCCTCCGATCTAACTATAATTCAGAGAGGAAAGGCGTTATCAATTGTTAATTTCAATTCGCTTGTAGCGTAAATATTTCATTAAGTATTTTATATTTAATTAAAGACAGGTGTCGTACTTAGATATAACTGTATGACGGGAAAATCTTATATATCGAAATGGCTGGATATGGATGGCCATACAGCCCTGCAGTTTGGGCGGATAAAGATGCATGGAATTTAGAAGTTAATACTGTGGCAGATCTACTGAGGAAGCACAAAAAGGTGAACGACCAAAATGAACACCGTGAAATGCGAAATATGCAATGGAGAAGTAGAGTCCCTCTTCATAGTAAGTCACAAAGAGCGAGGTAGAATAAGGATATGCAAGAATTGTTTGAAGCAAGAAGCGCAAAACCTCCTGGCCCAAAAAGGCTGCTGCAATTAAGAGGGGATCATTCCATGACATGTGTTCCAAAAGAGGCTGTCAACAGGATGACGCGGCTGATCGGGGATGCCGATAAAGCCGAGTGCAAAGTCAATAAACTGCGAACCATTACAAGCAAGCTGGACGAGAAGGAAATCGAAGTTGAGGCAGAAATATTCAAGGCGTTGGCCGATCCCTGCCGCCTCAAGATCCTATCGCTTCTACGGGAAGGCGAGCTATGCGCCTGCGAGATCATGGTCGGCGTGGACCGACCCCAATCCAGCACTTCTCACCATCTCTCTATCCTCAAGGATGCAGGGCTCATCAAAGAGCGTAAGGACGGAAGATGGTCCAGATACCGACTATCTGAAGGCGCTGTAATAGAGATGCTCAATTTAGTGAAGCTGATGAAAGAAGCTAAAGTCTTAGAGAGGCAACCATAAATGACGAAATTCAATACAATTCACAATAACAAAGCCAGCTCAACCCTTTATAGGAAGAATGCAAGTTACAAAGGGTTCTATGTTCTGGGAATTCTGATGCTTTCCTTGATAGCTTTTGCTCCTGTGGTGGACGCAGGCTGCAGTTGCAGTGGAGGCACCTGGGATCCCAGTGGTTTCCTGAACTCTGAGGTGGGCACAGGCCAGCCTGCCCAGCCAGGCAGCGCCCAAAATAGCGCTGCGGGAAATTCAGGGAACGGCACGGCCGGCAGGCAAAAATCGTTCGATAGAGTGGCATCTTTTCCTAATGGTGCGATCCTCAAGGCTATGAAGAGCGTTTCCAGCTCAGATGTGGTAATGGACGTGTCCAACACAGACAGCTATTCTACATCTCACATTAAGAACGCCATCCACATTCCCAGCAAAGTCTTCCTTAACGGCGAAGGCAACCTTAAGACCGATGAAGAACTTGCCAAGGTTCTGGGCGATGCCGGTCTCTCCAGAGACGATTCCATAGTTCTGTACGCCGGCAAAGAGAGCTCTGGCGAGGCTGAATTTGCCTTTTTGGTGCTGCGCTACCTGGGACAAAAAGATGTCAAGCTCCTGGATGGAAGTCTGGCCGACTGGAAGGCTGCGGGTCTGCCTGAAGAGACTTCAGAGAACATATTGCCGGGCAAGGAATATGGGCCGATGGTCAAGCCAGAGGTAATCGCGGAATATCAATATGTGAAGTCCGGCCAGGCCCAGATCATAGACGTCCGGCCGTTCGTCGAGTTTGGCAAAGGCCGCATACCTGGTTCTATCGCACTGGATCCGGCCAATGTGATCAAAGGGGATAAGATCAAAATAGGGGCGGATTTGAGCACGGTTTTCAGCAGGCTGGACAAAGAAAAGCCGATTGTGGTCTATTCCGATGATTACAGCCGTTCTGCCCTGGTCTGGTATGCCCTGCAGCTCATGGGATATGAGGCTAGCCTCTACACCTGGGAGGACTGGAAGGCCCACGAGAACGCAGACGCGCCGGATGGTACGACTCCGGCCGCGGCAGGCTCGAAGTACACCAAGCTGGGTTCGACATAATTAATTTTTAATTCTATCAATGGAGGGAGGAGTTAAATGTCAAATGGTGTCAGTAAGGGCCTGGATTTCTTATCCCGGTACCTCACTGTCTGGATCTTTGTAGCCATGTTCCTCGGTGTGGCCGTGGGCTATTATGCTCCAGGCATTACCCAGTTCATCTTAAGCCTGCAGATCGGCACAACATCAATACCTATCGCCATCGGCCTGATTCTCATGATGTACCCGCCCCTGGCCAAGGTGAAATATGAAGAGCTGGGTAAGGTCTTCCAGGATAAAAAGGTCCTCAGCCTTTCTCTCATACAGAACTGGATCATTGGTCCGATTCTGATGTTTGCATTGGCGGTAATCTTCCTGAGAGATTATCCTCATCTCATGTACGGCATAATCCTCATTAGTCTGGCTCGCTGCATCGCCATGGTCATCGTCTGGAATGAGCTGGCTCGCGGCTGCACCGAGTACTGCGCCGCCCTAGTAGGGCTCAACACCATATTCCAGGTGCTGTTTTATTCCGTCTACGCTTATGTTTTTATTACTGTGCTGCCGGCAGCCCTGGGAATCGCGGAGGGAACACTGGTCAATGTAACAATTGCCCAGATTGCACAGAGCGTATTCATCTATCTGGGCATACCCTTCCTGGCCGGCATAATCACCAGATTCAGCCTTATTAAGGCCAAAGGAAGAGTCTGGTACGAGAGGGATTTCATACCTAAAATCTCGCCCCTGACCCTCATTGCCCTGCTCTTCACCATTGTGGTGATGTTTTCTTTGAAAGGAGACTACATCATCCAGCTTCCCCTGGATGTGGTTCGGGTGGCCGTGCCTCTGGCCATTTACTTCCTGCTCATGTTCTTTGTCAGCTTCTTCATGGCTTACAAGCTGGGAGTTAACTACGAGAACACGGCTGCTCTGTCCTTTACTGCGGCCAGCAACAACTTCGAGCTGGCCATCGCTGTGGCTGTGGGCGTCTTTGGCATCGCCTCCCAGGAGGCTTTTGCTGCCGTCATTGGGCCACTCATCGAGGTGCCGATGTTGATCGGACTGGTGAATGTGTCCCTGAAGCTGAGAGACAAATGGCATCGAAGGACGAACACGAACTGCGAACACGGCATTCGCTAAGCACAAGCGCACGCTCGTGCTCGGTGGCGAAGGTAGTTGCTGCCCAAGAGTAGGGGATTGTGCAGGCAGAGGGAGCCATTACTATAATCAGCGAACGGAAAAGATTGCAGTTGTCCCATTGCATAGCAAAGACCTTCGCAAAGGCACATTGCACGCAAGATCTTGTTTTCAAGCACCCTGACTATCAGCTCCATCTCCTCTGGGCGAAGGAACTGGTCGCGGCTGCTTGCCCGGCCGCGCTCGCACGCGCGTGGTGGCCGGCCCTGGGCAGCCTCACGGCCAGGCGGCAACAGGCCCGCGGGCGGGAGCCGGTCGCCATTTTAGCCAGATTTATATGATGGTTACCGTCTTAATTGTGGCAGCTTGGGACTTATATTATGCCGTTGAATATCTCGTCACAAAAACCGGCAATGTGACCGAGCTATCCAGGGGGAAGGTTTACGACAGCATAAGTCAAATCTGCGTGGATTAGCGCTTTACTGCCGTGGCATTTCCGTCACCCAAGAATTCGCCTCCAAACGTCAGGATATAAGATCCCGACAGGGTATTATTTGCAGTATTATTTACCACAAACAGGTCGAGATCGTACTCGTCATATTTCTCTCTTGCGTATTCTGACTCGGCCGATCGAACGGTCAATATGAGTTCCTCCTCGGCAAAAGAACCGCTGGCAGTCACAGAATTCCCTGTGCCCCCCTTTGTCAGTGTGCCATAACCCATGATTTTGGTTCGGCCGGACGACCATAGGGTCAGATCAAGTGACCTGTCTGGCCGATCATCGAATTTTATCGACCATTTGCCGCTCAAATCATTTGGTATGGCTTTTGTCACTTGATTCTGGTTGGTAATTTGGTTGGGATTATTTTTTGGCTCAGGCGTATCCATGTTCGGACTTGTGATAATAGGCTTTGGCATGTCCATGTTCGGAGCTTTAATGCTAGGCGCTGCGATTTCACCCGGTTCCATAGCACAAGATAAACCTGAAAGCAATATTGCAAATAACAGTAAGCTTGCCAATCTCATTTTACTAACCTCACATCTGGGACAAATGGTTGGTGGCAATTTTTACATGCTAATTACTAAAGCGGCATCCCCCACATGGGATACCACTTGCTTTCGTCCTTTTCGATGGGCATTTCCTTCTCCATCAGAGCTTTCAGCCGAAACTCCCGGGATGTGTCGCGCTGCCGGTCGCTTGCCGGGACGAAGGGATAGTAAGAGCCCAGCTTGAAGTTATAGATCCAGTAGATTACAGCCTCGCCCCGGAAGCGGTAGACGGCAGCCAGGAGCTGCGTCCCAAAGCCCTGCTCCATGAGGATCTGGCTTATCATTTGAATGTTAGTCACCAGATCTTCGAAGTCCGAGTCCGCCAAAACTACCCATACGTAATTGTACTCATCCTTCTGGATTTTGTACTCGGTGCCTGTCTCCTTGATGCTTATCTTGAGCAGCTCCTCGATCTCGGCTCGAGCTGCCTCG
>JAABPZ010000087.1 GCA_011391755.1 Methanothrix sp.
AATTTTCGATAAGATATCGTCTCTAGCCATCTGATCCCTCTACTTCTTCCCTCACTACACCTCTTCCGTTTTTCAAACAGCGCTACATCACGTTTGGCTCG
Source organism: Methanothrix sp. (assembly GCA_011391755.1). Taxonomy (GTDB): domain Archaea; phylum Halobacteriota; class Methanosarcinia; order Methanotrichales; family Methanotrichaceae; genus Methanothrix. The sequence goes on from JAABPZ010000087.1 coordinate 102, forward strand.
TGATAAACGTTCAGATCCATCCTCATCTACCAATATAAACTCTTCGGTTTTGATTTGAAGAGAAGGCTAAGTATGATCATTCTTCTTAAGATCCCCAAAAGTTCAAGGCTGTTTCCAGCTCTTTGTGGTCTTTTGCGTATTCTTTTAGGGGAATTTGCATTCGCCAGGCATCCACCGCCTGCACCATG
>JAABPZ010000088.1 GCA_011391755.1 Methanothrix sp.
GCACCATGGCCCTTGCCCCGGCTGTGGTTCCGTCGGGATGGCCGTGCACTCCTCCGCCCGCCTGGATGATGCAATCAATGCCGTAGCCGTCCAAATTTCCATGGACCTTGGCCGGATAGACCCCGCCCGAAGCTACCGGGAAGACTCTCTTGTAGCCATGCCAATCCCCTCGCAGAGCGTCCCGAGAGAGGTCGTTTTCCAGGGTCTCGCGCGCCATCTTGCCCATGTAGCTTCCCGTATGCAGGTTGGTGCCTCCCGTCATGCGCACCAGCTTGGAAATGACCAGCATGGCAATGCCGTGCCCTTTGTCTCTGGTAAAGGCACCGTGCATGGTCCTGTGTACATGTACGGGCACCTTTAGATGCCGGGAGAGATCCTCCAGCGCGGAGAATCCGGCTGTCAGGACATCGATCATGACCATGTTGGCGCCATGATCGACAGCAGTTTCAGCCCGCTCCAGGATCTTATCGGCGCCGGCGGTGACGTTCACCGCATAAAATGCCTTCTTGCCCGTTTCTGTCTCCACCCTGTCCAAGGCACTCATGACCGCCTCCAGACGGGGGATGAGCGGGCAGAAGCTCTGATCGGTCAGGGTCTCGTCGTCTTTGACCAGATCCAGTCCGCCGCGAACGGCGGCTGCGGCCACCGCTGCCGTGCCGGCCGGGTCCAGGCCCACCTTGGGCTTGACGATGGTCCCCACCAAGGGACGGCCATAAACTCCCAATATTTTCCGCGCATCTTCGATACCAAAGCTTGGTCCCTTATGCGCCGAGAGCAGGCTCTCCGGGAAGATGATATCCTGCAGCCGTACCTTTTTTAGGTCACCCAGGCCGAAGAGGTTTCCTGCCACCACCGAAAGGTACTGGGGGATATTTCCCGGCTCAAAGAGCTCTTCAGGAAAGCCTATCTCAACATTATTTCCTTCCGCCAGGATTACCCTGGCCGCGAGGGGATTGTCCGCACCCCGCACCACGGTCCAGGTGCCGGTGGACTGCTCTGCCGCGATAGCCTCCGCCGCCTTCTGGATGGGAAGGTCTGTCTCTACATGATATTTTGCTATAAGTTCCATAATGATTCTCCTGATGTCTATTATCAGCCAGATAGACCCTCACGCCAAAAGGACAATTCCTTCTCAAAATGACATCGAGTCTTCATTGGCCAATTCCGGGCATAGTAAGTCTCTAGCAGATATAAGAGCTTCTGCCGAATGGATTTAAGACTGTATAATCCCAAGACCAACATGATCCATGACAGCAAGGTTTCCCGGCGAAGCTGCGGGCAAAATTGCGGAAATTTCTTGCAAAAAGCAATATAGAGAATTGAAACACATTTTTCGGTTCGGGGCCAACATCTTTATTATTGAAGAAAACCCGACAGACTGCTAAAAATATCAGGAGAATCCATGGGTGAAGGCATAAATGATCACACTCGATACATCGTTGACCTGAGGCGCCATATGTGGATGGTTGGCATCGAGGTTGAATTGCGGCGGCTCATCTGGCAGATTGCCGTGGTTGGCAAATATATTTCCGCAAAGATCCACGAATCCAACCGCAAGCTGGCTGGCTTCAAGAATGCTTACGGCGAGGATCAGTTGGCGCTGGACCGCATTTCGGACGACATATTAAAAAATATGCTGCACAACTCAGGATTTGTTCGCGAGTATGCCTCAGAGGAACTCAAAGATATCGTCACCATCGGTGAAGGGCAGGAAAAGTATATTGTTACCGCCGACCCATTAGACGGTTCTTCCCTGGTGGATACCAATCTGGCCATCGGAACGATCATAGGCATCCACAAAAATTCAATATTTGATAGCGGAAGGAATTCCATGGTTGCAGCTCTTTATATTACTTATGGCCCGCTCATCACTATGATTTACTCGGCCGGAAAGGGCGTGCATGAGTTCGTATTGGATCGCGAAGGAGAGTATGTCCTGTCCGAGGAAAACATCCGGCTCAATGAGAAAGGAGCAATCTTTTCCCCTGGCGGTCTGCGCAAGGACTGGACGGACAACCATCGCAAGTATATCGATAAGCTGGAGGCAGACGGCTACAAGCTGCGTTACAGCGGAGGTTTTGTTCCCGACATCAATCAGGTGATCATCAAGAGGGGAGGCGTATTCACCTATCCTGCACTGAAGAGATCGCCCCAGGGGAAGCTGCGGTTGCTGTTCGAGCTTCAGCCCATGGCATTTATCATGGAGCAGGCGGGCGGCAGGGCTACGGACGGAAAAGAGGATATCCTTTCTCTCAAAGTGACGTCTGTCAATCAACGCTCGCCCATCTACATCGGCTCGTCTGCGGAAGTGACAATGGCGGAGCAATTCCTCTCGCAATAAAACATTTCAGAGGATCTGCAATGATTTACGAGAATATGGATCAGCTAAAGAAAGGATGCGAGTTCATACTAGCGTATGACGACGGAGATGTTCGTGTCTTGAATGAATCCAGGTTTCAGGAAAAGTTGATCGATGATTTAATCCATACGGCCGTTTTCAGTCCCGACCCGGCAACTTCACAAGCAGCGGGATTTCTGATTCGCCGGGGAGCGGCGGGCTTAGGAATCATTTCTGCGTCGATCCAATCCCTTTACGAAGCCATGGGACGTAAGGAACTAGGTGGATTTACCGTTCCGGCAATTAATATCCGCGGCATTACCTACCATGTAGCACAGGCTGTATTCCGGGCCGCAATCAAAGGGAATGTAGGGCCTGTTATCTTTGAAATCGCACGTTCGGAAATAGGCTATACAAAGCAAAGGCCGCAGGAATACGCCTGTGCCGTGTTGGCGGCGGCGGTTAAATCCGGCTGGTGCGGCCCGGTATTTTTACAGGGCGACCATTTTCAGATAAACGCCAAAAAGTTCGCGGCGGACGCAGAAAAGGAAACTTCGGCGGTTAAGGATTTAATCAAGGAAGCGATTGTTGCCGGTTTTTACAATATAGATATCGATACTTCTACACTGGTTGATCTGTCGCAGCCCACAATCAAAGATCAGCAGAGAACAAACTTTACGCTAGCGGCAGAGTTGACCGCTCTCATTCGCGATCAAGAGCCGGAAGGCATCACTGTGTCTGTAGGCGGCGAAATCGGCGAGGTTGGCGGCAAGAACAGCACTGTCGATGAATTGCAGGTTTTCATGGACGGTTATCTGGAAGAACTCAAAAAGCGGGGCGAGGCTTGCAAAGGTATCAGCAAGATCAGCGTGCAGACCGGGACTACGCATGGCGGTATTCCGCTGGCCGACGGTACGGTTGCCAAAGTCAAAATTGATTTTGAGGTGCTGCAGAAGCTGTCGGAAACCTCCCGCACCCAATACGGTCTGTCCGGTGCCGTTCAGCACGGCGCTTCAACCCTGCCCGATGAGGCATTTGACCGCTTTCCTGCCACCGGAACGGCCGAGATTCATCTTGCTACCGGTTTCCAGAACATGATCTATGACAGCAAAGCTTTCCCGGCGAAGCTGCGGGCAAAAATATATAATTATCTAAAAGACGACTTGAAAGACGAACGGAAAGAAAAGGACACAGAAGAGCAGTTCATCTACAAAACCCGCAAGAAGGGCTTCGGACCGTTCAAAATGGAGCTGTGGCACCTGCCATCTGATGTCCGCAACCAAATCTGCACCGAGCTGGAGAGGCAATTCGCCTTTTTATTTGATAAGCTCAAAGTCAACGGCACCCGGCCCGTCCTGGATAAATTTATCAAGCCAGTTGATGTGCCGCTGAAAATGCCCGACGCGCTGAAAGACTGAAAGCAATAGAGCATCAGATGGGACTTCATATGACCAAGATCACAATCAGCCAGATAAAAGCCGATGTGGGCGGCTTTCCCGGCCACTCCTCGGTCCATCCCGCATTGATTGAGACTGCAGAGGCGAAGCTTGCACAGGCTAAGAAGTCCGGCGCTCTGACTGACTTCAGAGTGCTCGCCTGCGGCGACGACCTGGAGCTTCTCATGAGCCACAAGAATGGCTGCGACAACGGCGAGGTGCATGCCCTGGCCTGGGAGACCTTCGAGGAGGCCACGGAAGTCGCCAAGAAGCTCAAGCTCTACGGAGCCGGGCAGGACCTTTTGGCTGACGCCTTCTCCGGCAACATTCGCGGCATGGGACCGGGCGTGGCGGAGATGGAGATTGAGGAGCGCACCTCTGAGCCCGTCGTGGCCTTCATGATGGACAAGACCGAGCCGGGGGCCTTCAATCTGCCCATCTTCAAGATGTTTGCCGACCCCTTCAACACAGCCGGCCTGGTGATAGATCCCGCGTGTCACCACGGCTTCACCTTCGAGGTCTGGGATATCATGGAGCACAGACGGGTCTTCATGGACTGCCCGGGCGAGATGTACGACCTTTTGGCACTCATCGGCGCCAAGAGCCGCTATGTGATCAAGAGGGTCTTTTGCAAGCCGGGCAGCAAGATCTCCGAGCAGGAGGCAGTGGCTGTGATAAGCACGGAGAAGCTCTTCCAGACAGCGGGAACGTACGTCGGCAAGGATGATCCTGTGGCCCTGGTGCGCTGCCAGTCCGGTTTGCCGGCTTTGGGCGAGGTGCTGGAGCCCTTTGCGCTGGGACATTTGGTCAGCGGATGGATGCGCGGCAGCCACAACGGTCCCCTCATGCCCTGCTCCTTTGAGACGGCCCACCCCACCAGGTTTGACGGCCCGCCCCGCGTCATAGCCGCCGGCTTCCAGATGGCCTACGGAAACTTCGTGGGTCCTGTGGATCTCTTCAAAGACGTGGCCTTCGACCGTGCCCGGCAGAGATGCCTGGAGATCACTGATTACATGAGGGCGCATGGCCCCTTCGAGCCGGCGCGTCTCCCCATGGAGGACATGGAGTACACCACGCTCCCCCATGTCATGAAGGTGCTGGCGAACAGGTTTGTGAAAGCGGAGTAGCCGCCGTCAAAATATTATAAACTTAAATATTAGGAACGCCATGACAATAGTATGGCCCTGCCATTCAGTGATGGAAAGCATTTTGTCAGGCTTTACCATTCGCTGCTATTTTATGTAAATGATAAACATAAAGTCCTGGAGAGCCTGCATCATCCTGACGATTTTTTTAAACTGAGTCCTGAGGACATTTTAAGGCTCAAAGACAAACTTTACGCTGCTCCAGATCAGATCGATTCATTTGTCAGAGATAATCCGGCAAATTTCGCCTCAGAAGAGCTGGAAATAATATCTTCCTGGAAGCATTTCATAAGAGGCAGATTCTACGTCGTCCGCTATTTGAAGAATTACGCAGTATTCCTAACAGAAGGCCATCCAGCGAAAGCATATGGCGTGCAGGAACTAGCAGTTCCCTGGGAAAATATGCTGGGCCCCAATCTGCCTAGAATAGTGGAAGCCACCCTTCTGCCCTTTAAAGATATCATAATTTTTGACGGCACATTCAGCAGCTACAATTTATTCTTTGGCTCCGGGATGAGGCGGAGCATCAACGACACCTTTCGCCAGGCGAAAACGAGCTATGGAATAATTACCTCGCTTCCGTTCTCTTCCGAGAAGAGCAGTTCGACTGATTCTGAGAAGCTGAGGGGATTTTTAAGATCACAAGACAGCAGGGATATTCATTGGGAAGAGATCGAAGAGCTGAAAAATAAGAGTCCTGAACTCATGACCGTTTTCAGCGAAGAGATGGGCCGGGTCCATGCAAGAGCCTATAGAAAGAAGCTGAAAGAAATTGGCGTAAAGGAGGGCTGGTTCGGCTTAATAGATGGAATAATCATTGCTGGTGGAAGGACTCGTGAGGACGTGGAGAAGGCTTTGAAGTCACTGATTCCAATAGAGATGATGGAACTTGCGTACATTTTCCAATTAAAAGCAAAATGATGCGTTTTTTCTGTGGAGCTGATTAAGATGCCAGAGAGCCGGGCTGCAAAAGAAAAAAACGAGATAATTGCCGCAAAGCCCAAAAAGCGCCGCCGCCTCAAGGTGGCCCATCCGGAGCGCTGCATAGGCTGCCTAAGCTGCATGTTCGCTTGCAGCCGCACGCGCACGGGCACTGTCTCCCTGCAAAACAGCGCCATCAAGGTGCAGACGCAGGGCGGCATTGAGGGCGATTTTCGCGTGGTGGTCTGCCGCGGCTGCCAGGACCCTCCCTGTGCAAGGGCTTGCCCCACGGGCG
>JAABPZ010000089.1 GCA_011391755.1 Methanothrix sp.
AGCTTGCACCCGGATCTAAGGTTATGATTGGGGCCGATTTTTCACAGATCGCAGAGGAAGCATCGAGCCGGGATATCGAGCTGATGGTGGGCCCCTTCACTGGAAGAGGGATTGCCAGAAAAGAGAAGATACCGCTCCTCCGGGTGGGATTGCCCAATCATGATCGCTATGGAGCCTCCCACCAGTTGCTCCTGGGATACGAGGGCTCAATGTATTTGGTGGAGGAAATGGCCAACGCCCTGCTTGAAGGCAGAGAGAGAGGGACTACATGAGAGAAGACTGCAAGCTGGAGCAGTTTCAGAATAAAGAGTACATAAGACTTGAAACTGTAAAGAGGAACGGACAGGTTGTCCCGACGCCTGTATGGTTCGTGGTAGAGGATGGCACGCTCTTCGTTCGGTCCTATGCCAATAGCGGCAAGGTCAAACGCATGCGCAATAACCCTCATGTCCGGGTTACCCCCTCGGATTCCGTGGGAAAGCCCCACGGGGATACCATTGAAGGCACTGCTATTCGGGCTAATGGCGATGTGGAGATCAAGATAAGCCAGCAGCTCTATCGCAAATACGGTTTGATGAAGATGTCCTTTGACCTGTGGGGTGCCCTCAAGCAGCTCGACTGGGCAGTCTTCGCCATCAAGATCTGAGCTGATTATTGGATAAAAGTAAGCGCTTGTGATTACTTGGGTCCGGATATGACCAGCTGATGAAAAGCGATAACCTCGGAGAGTGAACGCCAATGATCAAGAAACATTTATTTGTAGCATTGATTGCAGCCCAGGTTTTGGCCTCCTCTGCAGGATTTGCTGAAGAGCCAAAAGAGCTCACCGTCTTTACTGCCGCGTCACTGACGGGTGCCTTCGGCGAGATTGGCCAGTTGTATACAAATGAGACCAATATCAACGTGGCTTTCAACTTCGACGGTTCCCAAAACCTGCGCACCCAAATTGAGAACGGAGCTTATGCAGACGTTTTCGCTTCTGCCAACATGTTGCAAATGAATGCTCTGAAACGGATTTTGCTCATGAACAATAGCAGCATCATCGTCTTTACCGAGAACAAGCTGTCGTTGATCGTTCCCAAAGGCAACCCCGCCAAGATAAGCAACCTCACCGATCTGGCCAAGCCCGGCCTCAAGATCATAATGGGCACGAAGGATCTGCCGGTTGGCGACTATGCCTTACAGATAATAAACCGGCTGGGAAATGATTCTGCTTATGGGCCGGATTATAAAGCGAGGGTCATGGCTAACATCATCTCTCAGGAGACCACTGTCAACTATGTGGTGACCAAAGTCGCCTTAGGGGAAACGGATGTGGGCTTTGCCTGGGTCTCCGATGTCACAGAGGATCTGGCATCCAGGGTTGATAAGATCGATATCCTTGATGAGTACAACGTCATCGCAAAATACCCCCTTGGAGTCCTGAAGGACAGCAAGTACCCTGCAAAAAGCCAGGAGTTCATAAATTTGGTGACATCTGGTCAGGGAAAGGCCATCTTAGAAAAATATGGATTCTCAGTTGTGCATAGCTCACCTATAGCGGCCGCAGGTAATTCTGCGGCTGCCAAGGCTGCAGCTTGATTCGGAATATCTCTATAGGAAGCCAGGGAAATAAAAGAGCCTGGCTTCTATTTGCTGGCGCTTCATGCATGCGTCATGCCGGTTTTGGTATCGTGGTTGAGCATAATTTTCTTCAAGAGGATCATGGCTTCCAATCAAGCGAAAATAATCCCTATGGGCGAGCTTTCAAACCGAGAACCGGAAATCATCGGCATTTCTGACCGCGTAAAAGAGATCTCCTTGAAAGCCGGCCTGGCAGCCTTGCTGATACTGGCCATGGCTTTCATAGCCTTGCCGGTGGTCGCTCTCTTTCTGAAGAGCCCCCTGGATACGACTCTAGGATCACTGCACAATCCGATAGTGTTGGATGCCCTCAAGCTATCTCTTATGACCTCGACCTTGACTACAATAGTCGTGGTTGTTATGGGCACACCAATTGCCTATGTCAGCGCTCGCTTCCACTATTTCGGCAAAGAGATGGCTGATTCCTTAATCGACCTGCCCGTTATCATGCCTCCCGCCGTGGCCGGCATTGCTCTGCTGGTGGCCTTTGGAAGGATGGGTATTGTGGGGCATTACCTTAACGCCTTTGGAATAAGCATCGCCTTCACCACCCTGGCCGTGATCATAGCCCAGGTATTCGTCTCCTCGCCCTTTTACATACGCCAGGCCAGGACGAGCTTCGAAGATGTGGATCAGGCCTATGAGAATGCTGCCCGCACTTTAGGTGCTTCCCGGGTCTACACCTTCTTCCATGTGATCCTGCCTATAGCCATGAACGGCCTCATCTCCGGTGCCATCATGGCTTTCGCTCGCTCTTTGGGTGAATTCGGAGCTACCATCATGTTTGCCGGGAACTTCCAGGGCCGCACGCAGACCATGCCTCTGGCCATCTACACCGCCATGCAAGGAGATCTGAATGTCTCTCTCTGTCTGTCCATAATACTGGTAGCCATCTCCTTTGGGGTCATCTTTCTGGTGAAGAAACTGACCCGGAGGATGTATAAAAATGTTAGAAATTAATGTCAAGAAGAGGCTCAGGGATTTCGATCTACAGGTGACGCTGGATGTTGAAAGAGGCAAGACGCTTATGCTGGTAGGAGATAACGGCTGCGGAAAGACCACTCTACTTAACCTATTGGCGGGGCTCGATAATCCCGATGAAGGGAGGATTGCGCTGGACGGCAGAGCGCTTTATGATTCTGAGTACGGCACAAATGTCCCTCCTGAGGCCAGAGGCATAGGATATGTCTTTCAAAGCTACGCCCTCTTTCCCCACATGAGCATCTACGACAACGTAGCCTTTGGACTGCGCACCCGGAAGACGCCGGAGGACGAGATCAAAGTTCTGGTAAAAGAGCATCTAGAGGCGGCCGGGCTGTGGGAGATCAGGATGGCAAAGGCGGCAAATGTCTCGGGCGGCCAAAAGCAGAGGGTGGCATTGGCCAGAGCGCTCATCATCGAGCCTCGCCTCCTTTTGTTGGACGAGCCGCTTTCCGCTCTGGATGTTAGGAAACAAGCGGCTATGAGAAAAGAGCTACGGGAGACAATTCGTGCTTGCGGTGTTCCCTGCATAATCGTCACCCATGACCTGAGAGATGTGGCCTGCATAGGAGATAGGGTCTGCCTTTTGGAGCAGGGAAAGATCGCTCTGCATGCAGGCGCAGAGGAAGTTCTTAGCTGGGGCTTGAGCGCGGACGCAGAAGCAAGTGATAATGGTCCTCAAATCGGCGCGGCTGCTGTTCCGTATGGTTCTGCTTCAATGTCGGATAGTGCGTTAGCCGATGATGACGTAGCTGCTGCCGCCTCCGTCAACAAACATCTTCGGCACAGTGCACCGTCACAATCACTGTCGCGAATCTGCCAACCATTATCCTTGACACGGGATTGGTATCTCAACCTGAAATGCGACGTGGAAGGCATTTCAGGACAAGGGAGCCGGATGCGAGACGGTTTAAAGCGTTGACCTTTTCCCGTTATGAATGAATATGAATTCATCATAGCAATTCCTAATTTATATTAAATACCTTTTTAAATCCCCCGAGAGGGGCTCTTCTAGCGATGTGCTAACGGATTTCTCTGCACTGGTCTTGAAGTTGATACAAAAATTAAATAGGTTTGACTTTACAATTGTTTAAGGGTGATGCAGTTTGCCAATAAATAGTGGAGACACAGCATGGGTTTTGGTGTCAACAGCCATGGTCATGCTCATGACGCCGGGCGTCGGTTTGTTCTATGGCGGCCTGGTGCGAAGCAAGACCGTCGTCTCGATGATAGGTCTGTCCTTCCTGGCTTTCGCAATAGCCAGCATACAGTGGGTGCTGTTCGGCTACAGCCTATCCTTCGGCTCGGATATATCGGGAATCATCGGCGGCCTGAACTACTTTGCATTAAACGGCGTGGGACTGGGTGAGGCGCCACTAGCTGGAAACATTCCGCACCTCATCTATGTGGCCTTCCAGCTGGTCTTCGCGGCTGTGACTCTGGCCATCCTCACCTCCGCCGTGGCGGAAAGGGTCAAGCTCAGCTCCTTCATCGTGCTGGCTCTCCTCTGGACCACTCTGGTCTATGATCCTCTGGCTCACTGGGTCTGGGCGGGCGGCTGGATGGCCCAGATGGGGGCTCTGGACTTTGCCGGGGGAACGGTGGTGCACATCAGCTCCGGCTTCTCTGCTCTGGCCATAGCCTTGGTCATAGGCAAGAGGATGGGCTACGGTGCCTACGTCATGGAGCCGCATAATATTCCCATGGCCATGATCGGTGCGGGCCTGCTCTGGTTCGGTTGGTTCGGCTTCAACGCCGGCTCCGCCCTCGCCGCTAACGGCCTGGCGGCTTCCGCGTTGCTGGTCACCAACACCTCCGCGGCGGCGGGAGCGCTTACCTGGCTTGCCGCCAGCTGGCTGAAAGGAAAGCCCAGCGCCTTAGGAATGGTGAGCGGCGGCATAGCGGGCCTCGTGGCCATAACCCCGGCCGCGGGCTATGTTGATGTGACGGGAGCCCTGATCATTGGCGCAGTCTCCGGCGTGATCTGCTACATGGCCCTTCTCTTTCGCGTCGGTCGCGGCCTGGATGAGAGCTGCGACGCCTGGGCGGTGCACGGCATGGGTGGCCTGTGGGGTGCGATCGCAACGGGCATATTCGCCACCGCCTCAGTCAACAGCTACACCGGCCTGATCTACGGCAACTATCATCAGTTCGCGGTGCAGATAATGGCCGCCGGAGCGTCTGTGGTCTATGCCTTCGTGATGACGCTCATCCTGGCCAAGATAGTTGACCGCGTCATGGGCCTGCGGGTCACAGAGGAAGAAGAATACGTCGGCCTTGATATCTCTCAACACGGCGAGAAGGCTTACGCTTGAATATGCTTTAGAGATGCCTGAAGGTGAAAAAAATGAAAAAGATCGAAGCCATTGTGCGGCCGGAGAGGCTGGAGCAGATCAAGAAAGCCCTGGAAGAGAAAGGAGTTGTAGCCATGACTGTAATCGAGGTGCTGGGCCGGGGTGAGCAGAAGGGCATCAAGCTGCAATACCGGGGAGGAACCATGGACGTGGACATGCTCCCCAAGCTCAAGCTGGAGCTGTATGTAGCGGACGAAGAGGTCGATTCGGTCATGAAGACCATCTGCGACGCCGCGCGCACCGGCAAGTTTGGGGACGGCAGGATCTTCGTCTCCCCTGTGGAGAAGTCGGGCAAGGTGAGGACGGGCGAGGTCTTCACCTAAAGACATTTTTTCAAATCAAAAGTTTTTCAAATCACAGAGTGCGAAGCAGGCTTAAGGGAAGGCGAGGCAGCAGCCAGCGCATAAAATCCTTGTAAGAGATCCTGGCCGCGGCAATCTCGATATACATGTCCAAAACCTCCTCCTGGCAGGCCAGGATTCGCAGGAATATTTCTGGATAGCGATGCATCATTTTTGAGAAGAATAAGGCATACCTCAGCTCCTCGCCAAATTCCTTTTTGCTTCTTTCCTGGTAAGCCTTCGCCACTTCGAGGGCGGGCACTTCTCCTATCACTTGGCCGGCTATCTTGCCGGAGGCGAGCGCATAGCAGATGCCCTCACCCGTGAAAGCATCCACAAATCCGGCTGCATCTCCTGCCAAAAGCACCCGTCCCTGGGCAGTCCTCACCTTGTTGCCGCCTTGCGGTATCAGGTGGCCGTGCAGCTTCTGCCTTTCCGAAAAGCCGTTTTTCTTCAGGAACTGTAGCATGGCCTGGCGAGGACTGCTTAGGCGAGATGACAGGCCGCCTATGCCCACCGAATAGTATCCCCGGTGCGGAAAGATCCATCCGTAGCCGCTCTTTGCCACTCCGAAGTGAATGTCCAGAGTGCCCGCCAGCCGCTCTTCGATTCTTCGGTCGTCTTCCTCGATCTCGGCAACCAGGCATACCCCCATGCTCTCTTTCCTGTCCGGGCCTAATATCCTGTTTTTCAGCCCATCCTGGCATCCTGAGGCGATCACCAGAAACTTGCATTGATAAATCCCTGCATTCGTTTTCACAGACACATGTCCGTCCTTTTCTTGGAAGTCCATGACCTTTTGCGTTTTTATGCCGGACCCGGCCTCTTTCGCCTTCTGCAAGAGAAGATAATCGAAAAGACTTCGGTTTATTAAGGTGGTGAGGTTGTAGCCCTTGTGCTTCTCCAATACTCTATCGCGAAAATGGACACGCGCTCCGGTTATGGTCCTCTCGCAAATATCGCCGGGAATGGAAAAGTCCAACAGCGAGGCGGCTTTGCTGGAGAGAGCGCCGCCGCAGGGTTTGTACCTGGGAAAAGTCTCCTTTTCCAGGATCAGAGTGTCCAGTCCCCGCAAAGCTGCTGCTCGGGCTGCGGTTGATCCGGCCGGC
>JAABPZ010000090.1 GCA_011391755.1 Methanothrix sp.
AGTCCCTTAAATCGGGAGACAAGACCCAATCTCCCTTGAAGTTCACCCTGAAGATAGGGGAGCACGCACCCGCGGGAGAGTATCCGCTCCATCTGAATATCTCTTACGATTATCAGGACAATGTTCGAGTTTATGCCTCCACTCTTGTCAGCAGCGGAAGCTCTCCCGCTCTGGCAAATTTCCGAGAATCCTACATCTACCAGAAGGCCAACCAGACGCTGCCCATAACCATCACCGTCAAGAAGCAGGCGGACTTTCTGATCTTGAACAACTCGGGAGACCTTTTCGCAGGAGCCAAGAAGGCGTCAATTTCTGCCACCTACAAAAATGTCGGTGAAGAACCCATCAAGGATGCAGTGGCAAGGTTGTCCATCTTCAAGCCCTTCTCATCCACAGACGACCAGGCCTTCATCGGCACATTGCTGCCCGGAGAGGAGAAGACGGTGGTCTTCCGGCTGGATGTGGATTCCGATGCCACGCCCAAGGACTACGCCATTAACAGCGAGATCAAGTATACCGACCTGAATGGCGACACCGTCATCTCTGAGTGCATGAAGATACCAGTTGTTGTCAAGGCCGCCCCCACATCACTGCTCCTGCCCGCAGGGATTGTTATCATCATCATAATAGCAGCAGGCGGATACATGTATCGAAAGAAACAGAAGAAGGCCTCCTAATCATCAGGCTGCCTCTACCTTTTAGGGGGGTAAGAGATCTGTTCGGATTGCGACACCAATTTAGAAATATCAGAATATAACGAACGGATTCAGGCAATCTCGAAGGAGTTCTTATGGATGAAATAATAGTATTGTCAAGCTGGAACGATCGTTTTTGGGCCTGGTTGATCGATGTTCTTCTTATGGGCATCCTCTGGCACAAAATTCTGACCGTTTTAAAAATAGATGCGTTAGGCATTAGTGGAGCCCTTCTGCTGTCAGCAATATTATTCATTTATTGGACCGCATTGGAGGGTTATAGAGGTCAGTCGCTGGGGAAGATGATATTTAACATAGTTGTAACAGGTCCCTTTGGAGAGAGCATCAGGTTTAGAGACGCGGCGGTAGAGTCATTTGGAAAGGCATTTCTGCTTCCCATCGACTGCCTCATCGGCTGGTTTGCTCTTCGTCAGAGCCGGCAGCGTCTATTCAATAGGATATCTGAGACAGTTGTCATCAGGCGAATGGAGCATTATGGATGATGAAATCGCAAGCCCTTCATATCAGGATGTGGGGAGGCACATCGTAAATGCCAGTATTCAGTGGGCCAGAATTAAAGGATATAGCGACTAGAGATTATTCTCTTTTACGAGGCTCTGGACAGAACTGAAAAGGAGCTGGCAGCCAGCAGCGCAGAGGTAAAATGGCTGGCGGAGCGGGTGGCTACTCTTCGGCAATCCTACGAGCGGGGCAAGAGAATAATCCAATTTTTGAGAACGAAGACTCATTATGATATCATCTAATGGGCACCTCCGCCAGGGTCCCGCGAGATGAACTCTCTTGTACATCTGGGCTGATATAAACCGAAGAATAGTCCCTTTAAAAATGGTTTTTTGATAGTTATATATCAAAAAATTAGATGAAATTAAACCCTAAATTCGCGGAGTTAAGGTTATAAATCTGCCGCTGCTTTTATTTCAACAGACAAAGAGCCCTGCATTAAGATCATATGTGCCTGCTGGCCGAGGTTGTCCCAGTGATTTTTTGCCGCCATGAGCTTGAGGGAAAGATATTCCGTCTTTTTATCCTTGAGATCATCGATGGTTTGGCTATAGTTCTCGGCGATGTTGACCCAGCCATCTTTCATCATGCCAGCGGCATCAAATGCATCTGTTGCTTGATCTTCATTGGAGGTGATCTGATGGGCAACAGTATCAAAAGCCGCGACCTCCTGTTCCAAGGCGACTGTCTGTGTGAGCACATCACTGTAAGCTTTTTGGGCATCCGCGATATCCTGTGATGCGAGTGCCATTGCCGTTGAACCTCCAGTTAAAAGCGTGATACCTGCGCCAACGACTAGGGTAGTGGCGCCGCCTGAAGGAATAGCTGTGGTAGCACCCAAAATAATAAGCCCCACTCCGATGACATCACTTGCAGCACCCACGGCAATTTTTGTTATGTCGGCTTTCATTCGGCTGTTAAGATTCGATAGATCTTTCCTCATCTGGGCGATTTTTCCCGTTCTGCCAGTGATTTGCTCTTGAACCACTTTTTCGGCTTCTGAGAAGGATTTGACATTGGCCGCAACCTCGCCTTGAAAAATCCTAACATCATCGGATAAATTGCTGGCGTTCACAGCCTTTTCCTGTGCCGTGACAATCAATTCCTGCAAGCCTTTGATGAACAAATCCAATCGGCTATTGTCTCCGGACTCAATCTCCTCTGCCAGTGGCAACAATGCCTCGGTGTAAGAGCCAAATTTATTGGCATAAGATTGTACATCAACGAGTGAACCAATTGCGGACTTATTAGTTTTGTTGATCCATATATCGGCCGCATCTCTTGCCTCTTTCTGCTTGGTCGGCAATTCAGGAAGAATGTCCAGTTTCAAATCTGGCTGGGCAAGGACCGTTGCCGAATACGTCTGCAATACTATAGAGGATGCACCGATCCCTTTCAAGCCTAATAGAAGGCCTTCATTTGGCAGTAAATTATTCTCTTTGGAGATTGCTAGGATTGCATCTAATACCATATTTATCTCTCCGTGTAAACCTTTTTAATTCCTAAGCCCTTCAACTGCTTTAGCTACCTGTTTCCAATCAGCTAAAATGCTATTGATGGTTGCTTCCATAAAGTTTTCAGGTATCTTGTGATCTGTGATCTCCTTCAAATCAGCTATAACTGTCTGCCAACCCTTCTCAAGATTCATAGCAAGGCCTGATAATACTGCCGTGCCATTGATGAAAGCTGTCAAGGCTGAGCAGGTAGCGAAGAGTTGATCATCCTGCTGATGGACAATCGCGGTTTGCCTCCTTGCTTCGCTAATATCTCTTTCAGTGCTTTCCATATAGTTGGTTAATTCCATGATTGCGGCGGCGATACCTAAGGTAAAAATGCCCGCGATTATCTCTGTCCTCCTTTTCGATTCCAGCTCTCTCTTAAGGGATTCAATTCTCATATTGAGAGAATACAATCTAGCCTCATCTCCAGCTAATAACTGTTGAGCCTTCTGCTGATCGGATAGTAGATTACGTGCATCGGCGTTGATCTTATCATCGAATGCGCCGATGTCTTTGCATAACTGGTTCAGAGATGCTTCGATTGAATTTCCAGAATCTAGCACAGGCCTAAAGAGCTCTATAACATCTGTTGAGGCTTCAGATCGGCCAGACTTCAATACAGCTAATGCATGATTCGCAGCTTTCTCCAGTTCTTCACCATAATTTATGGTCTCATCATAGAAATGATTCATTTCCTCTGAAAGCCCGGAGAGATAGTCGTATGCATGCGTTTTCACTGCAGATATATGCGGAGCCAAGTCGGGCATTTGCGGATTTGCTATATCCGGCAGCGATCTCAGATTATTGGCCAAGCTTTCCATTTGTCTGCGGACGGTTTGTTGTCCATCCAAAGCCTCCAAAAAATATTGCATTTCGGGCATTCCTACCTCTTCGACTAAGCAGCAAGGGCAGCAATGGCATCGTTTTTAGTCTAAGGTCTTTTAAAGGTCTGAACGCTTCATTTTGCTTGACAGAGAGGTTTTCAGGATTCTTCAGCCAAAGGTATCTTGTCTTTTTAAGCAAAATATTATGCGATTGCTCTTCTCGCCTAACTTTATCGATTGCCTCATTCATGAGCTTCATCACATGGAATTTGTCAAAAGTTATTGATGCATTTGGGAAACTATTCTTTATTCCAGATATAAACGCAGGCGACATATCGCAACAGAAATTATCAATATTCTCAACTGATCCTTTGTGTTTCTCTAAATCGGTCTTGAACGACTCAATAGTTGATGCATCTTTACCTTCGCATACATGCACTACTTTTGATTTGTCCAGGTCTATAAATACAGAAACATACTTATGTCCTTTTGCCCTTGACGTTTCATCTACGCCTACAGATTTAATCTCTGAAAAGTCCTCATTAGACCTCGCTGACTCAACATAGTACTCAAGAACCCGCCATATTCGAGTATCATGTTCATCGATCATCTTAGCAATCGCAGTCACAGTCATATGCTGAGCCATCAAGACGATCAATGAATCCATAAGCAGAGTGAATCCGCTGCCTTTTCTTGCCCAAGGAACCTTCGCCTGTTTTACTCCGCAGTCTTTGCATTCCGTACGAGGAACGCGGCAATGAATATAGGTTTTGAACTGAAAGAAGTTCAAGTGACGCCAGGTTCTTTCGATGGTATCATGCACGTTGCACTCTGGTTTGCTGCATTTTGGGCATGGGAATTTGCTGCCGGATTTAAAATCTACATGAATATCGAGTTGCTTGCCTTCGGCACTAAAATCTAATAACGTGATGTACCAGGGATGTTCGAGATTCAATGCTATTTTAAAGAGGTCTTCATTTGAGATCGACACAGTACATTTTCTAGTAGTAGTTGCTATAAAGATTTACCCAGCTACCCATAGAAAATAGCGAGGAGCCAAATTAAGTCCATCCACGGTGAAACGTGTCTGGATGCATTGGACGAAAACCAAGAAGCTCCTATTCATTAAAGCTTGGTATCCCCCCGGAGTCCGTCCGGAAAAGGTATGATAAAATGGAATTGGATGGGATTATCAATCAATCCATGGTATCCGTCAATCGAGACGGTGATGTCATGTTCATCTCGATATTCATCGGCCCACGCATGAACCCCCTCCTCAGGCTCATGGGCGTTTAGTAACCCCTCTCCGTTCGGGTCATGTTATTGTAGAACTTGAACTTGTCTTTGTCCTTGTCCTGCATCAAGACATAACCTATCCTCTTGTCGTCCACATGCTCTGCATACTCCTCTCTGGCATCATCCCGGCAGGAGGAGCAGGCTTTGCGGGGAATGGAGACGCAAAAGGCGCTGTTCAAAATGCCGTAGCCGCGCTGGGCGGATGTAAGAATGGTCATGTATCCGGCGCAGTCCGGGCAGAGGCGAACTACCTCTTCCTGGTTCTCGTTGATCATGTCCGTGTCGTAGAAGACGCGCCTCTTCCTGCGATAGAAGTCGCCCAGGCCCTCCAGTGCATCTTTTGTCAGCTCATCCCTCTGTTCCCAGATATTCTGCACCTGCGCCACGGTGTGCTCGATCTCCCGCACCATTTCCCCCGTCTGCACAAAGCGACCGGGCACATAGTCCGGCTCCTTGACGTGAGAGTAGTCGAGGCCGGCCATGGCCTGGATGATGCCCGTGTTCACATAAGGCAAGGCCGTCTCCACGGCGTAGCCTCCCTCCAGGACACACAGGTCGGGGGCGAGCTTTTCATTGAGCCGGGCGTAGCCGTTGGCCGAGAAGCGCATATTGGCCAGCGGATCGGTGTAGTGATTGTCCTGGCCGGCCGAGTTCAGGATCAAATCTGGCTTGAATTCTTTGAGGATGGGCAGGATGAGATTGTCCAGGACGTAGTGAATGCCTTCGTCCGTGGTGCCGGGCGGCAGGGGAATGTTCAGCGTCCTGGCCAGCGCCTGCGGTCCGCCCATCTCGTTGACAAAACCCGAGCCTGGATAGAGGGTGTGGCCGTCCTGGTGGAAGGATAGGCAGAGCACATCCGGGTCGTGCCAGAATATATCCTGGGTTCCGTCGCCGTGGTGCACATCGGTATCGATGACGGCGATCCTCTTGTGGCCGTACTTGGTTCTCAGGTACTCGACCAGAATGGCCATGTTGTTGATATTGCAAAAGCCGCGGTTGCCGTGCACCACACGCATGCTGTGGTGGCCCGGCGGCCTGACTAGCGCAAAGCCGTTTCGAATATCGCCCTTCTCCAGGGCATCGGCCAGAGTCAGGGTGCTGCCGGCGGCGATGAGGTGCGCCTCTGTCACCTGGCTTCCCACATCGGGAACGCAGAAATGGGCACGAGCCACGTCCTTTTCCCCGGCGAGGCGGGGCTTGTACTCCTCAATTTGGGGCAGGTCCATCAGCCCCTCCTCGAAGATCTGGTCACGGGTGTAGAGCAGCCTCTCTTCCCGTTCCGGGTGAGTGGGCGAGATGGCCCAATCAAAGGCGGGGAAGAATATGAGCCCCGTCTTGCCGGACTTGCCTTGGGAAGTCATCTTCAGCACCTCCCCCAGGAGGGGAGAAGACCGGCTGGTATTTCCATTCGCACGTCCATCAGCCTTCCCA
>JAABPZ010000091.1 GCA_011391755.1 Methanothrix sp.
TCTCCAGCATGTAAGGATTCAGGCCCGCTTTGGCAATCGCCCGGCGAAAGGTGGGCTCGTGCAGGCGGGGCGAGCAGGCGGCCACTACCACGCGATCAAGTTTAAGCTCTGCAATATCTTTCTGGATCTGTTCCTGGCCGATGTCGGAGCAGGAGAACTGCAAATCGCGGGCTTTTGCCACATCGGGAAGCTTCTCGGCAAAGCTCAACAGATCTTCCATGTTCAAGACGCCGGCGATATTCAGGCCGCAGTGACAGACGTAAACACCAATGGGCATGAGACTTCAGTGGTATGAACGCTTTAAGTCACTTAAAGTTTTGCCATTGAGATTGTTACTTTGCCGTTCGCGCCCTCTCGCATACTTGAGCCATCCCAGATAATGGCTGGCGTTACCACCGCATAGCGTTAAGCACTATCAATCTCCTTGGCCCACAGGTGGCGTTATCGTCTGTCTAACTGATGTAATACATTTAAATAAGTCTCACGGATAATTAGCCAATAAATCTGTCTATATGGCTCCTATTTTTCTTGATCGTTCCCATAAGTTTATATCTTACTAATATTAATTATTATTTGAGTTATCAAAATGAACAGGCTTCATTTGCTCTCCATCTTGCTGGAGGCGGTCGTGGCAGCTCTGGGCGTAATGCTGGCCATCCGCAAGAAGAAAATGTACGGCTGGTGCATAGCCGTCACCTTTGTACTTTACGTGGTCTATGATCTGGCAAATCTTCTGGCTTTGAATATCTCAGAGGATACACTGTATATGATTTTCTTCGTGGCCACCCTTTCCATTCTCTGGGCGGTCTGGAACATCTTCCTGGAAGCTTAAGGGCAACAGTCAGCCTTTTGAAGAAAGCACACTAATAATAACAAGATGATCTCCAAAGTCTACATCTCCCACAGCCCTGCGGATGAGGATCTGGCCCTGCAGCTCGCTCGCGCCCTGTGGCGGGTGGGCCTGGAAAGCTACGTTGCTCTCTATAATCTGTCACCAGCCATCTCTTTAGCCGAGCGGGCCTCATTCGGCCTTCGTAACTCTGAGTGCCTGGTGGCCCTGCTGACCGAGAAAGGCTCACTGTCTCCAGAGGTCTGCCAGGAGATCGGCCTGGCCAGGGGCCTGGATCTGCTCATCATCCCCCTGCAAGAGGAGGGAGCAAAGCTTCCCTTCTTCATCGAGCACCTGCGGCCCCAGCTCTTCCGGGAGGAGAGATATGCCGATGCCGTCGGGCTTTTGATCAAGACCCTGCGAGAGCTCTCTCGGCTGGAGTGGCTCACGGTTGCCTGTCCCAAATGCGGGGAGGAGATGACGCAATATCTCACGCCCCAGGAAGAGGTGGAGGAAGCGCTGGCCGGTGCCGGGTGGCTGGAGACGGTCTGCTCCTACTGCCAGAACCGGATCCGCCTGGATGCGAGGACGTTTGAGCCCGTTCGTTGAGGCGATCTTCTCGGCGCTTGAGGCAGGGGTGATTGAAATGACAGTTCCCGACAAACCCAACAGTCGGCTTCAGAACATCTTTGCAGAGAGGGAAATCAAAATGAGCACCATCGACAAACCGGAACGGGTCACGCAAAACCGCGTCATTGCCCACTTCCGCCATGAGCTGGGCTATCGCTATCTCGGCGACTGGACAGACCGAGGCGGGTAAGGTCACGTAAACCGTACACCTCATCAACTGGAAAGACCCAGCCAAAAATGATTTTGCCATCGTCGAAGAGGTAACCCTCAAAGGCAACCTGGAGCGGCGGCCCGACATCGTGCTCTACGTCAACGGCATGGTCGTGGGCGTGCTGGAGCTGAAACGAAGCTCCGTCACTATCGGCGACGGCATCCGCCAGAACCTTTCCAACCAGCAGCCCGAATTCAAGCTGAACTGTATCAGATCGCAACAAGAGAAGATCCTGGCTCAAGAGCGCGAAACGCCATTGCTCGCCAAATGGTGCACTTGTTGGAACCCACACACAATGCTCGTTTCGTCTCGCTGATGGACTGCTTCGTGCCCAAGTGGCAATTCTACAGGGAGACACTAAACCGCCTGCCGGTTCGGCTTGAGCATTGGGATTACTGAAAGTGAGGTGAGCCGCCAAGCGCAGAGCCTTCTCCAGGATGCTCATCCATTAATAATAAAAATATGAGGCCTCTGCGTCCCTATAATGGGCTGTTGCCCGAGGGGAGGGGCGCAAAGCACCTCTGCTGCTGTTGGTGGTTTTGATCTAATCTAATCTAAACCCAGCCGCGTGTCTTCATGGCATCGACGACACGGGCCACGGCGACTGTGTAGGCTGCCTGACGCATGTTTATATTGTACTGCTTGGAGGCGGCCAGGACGGCCTGGTAGGCCACTGTCATCCTCTCATCGAGCCGTGTGTAGACCTCATCCAGGGTCCAGCTGTAGCGGGCGATGTTCTGAACCATCTCAAAGTAAGAGACAGTCACACCGCCGGCATTGGCCAGGAAGTCGGGAATGACATGCACCTTGTTCTGGAAGAGGATAGCGTCAGCTTCCGGTGTGGTGGGGCCGTTGGCCAGCTCAATGATGACCTTGGCCTTGATCTTGCCGGCGTTATCCTTGGTTATGACGTTCTCCAAAGCGGCTGCAATGAGAATGTCTACATCCAGCTCCAGGATCTCTTCATTGCTGATCTTCTTGGCGCCGGGGATATTGGCGACCGTGGAGGTCTCCGCCTTGACGCGGGCTGCCACATCGGCTTCTATGCCGGCGGCATTGAACGCGCCGCCCTTGGAGTCGCTGACGGCGACTACCTTGCTGCCGAAGAGCTCTTTGACCAGAGAATGGGCAAAGCTGCCGGCATTGCCGTATCCCTGAATGGCTACAGTGGACTTGGCCAGGTCGATGTGAAACTCCTTGGCTGCCTCACGTAGGGTGAACAGTCCGCCGCGTGCTGTGGAGTCGCCCCTACCCAGGGATCCGCCCACCACCAGAGGCTTGCCGGTGATCATTCCAAAGCTGTTTGAGCCGACATGTTTGGAGTACTGATCCATCATCCAGGCCATCATCTGAGGAGTGGTGTAAACATCAGGTGCGGGCACGTCCTTCGCCGGGCCGATGTTTTCCCACAGCATATCGACGTAGCCACGACAGAGGCGCTCCTGCTCGCCCATGGACAATTCCTTGGGGTTACAGATGACTCCGCCTTTGCCGCCACCCAGAGGCAGGCCGAGAAGAGAACACTTCCAGGTCATCCAGGCAGAGAGAGCCCGCACGGTGTCCACGGTCTCATCAGGATGGAAGCGAATGCCGCCTTTGCAGGGGCCCAGAGCATCGTTATATTGAACTCTAAAGCCCTGGAAGATCTTCAGGCTGCCGTCGTCCATGCGTACCGGGATAGATACGTGGAACTCTCGCCTGGGGTGCCTAAGAAACTCATGCACTCCAGCATCCAGGTTCAGAATCTTTGCACAATCGGCGAGTTGTTTCTGGGATATCTCAAAGGGATTCGGTTTGGACATTTTTAGCATCTCCGTTTAGCATCTACCCAAATCTTTATGTTTAACTGATGATAGCCTCTGTCCATCCTTAGCTATTTAAAAATTATGGGTTAACTTTATAAACTATGAAGGAGGCCGGAAATGCCATGGTGGCCTATTTAAGCTTTTGCAATTAATAAATTTATCAAAAGATATGAGTATATTAAGACCTCATTGGATATTAGTATTGTCATTGCAACTCTAATTCGTAAAAATTCGCAATAAAACTTAGCTACAAAAATTCAATTGCATGCCAAAATGGGGGTTGGCCCAACAATGCTGCTTCGCAGAACGGAAAAGCTTTTCCGGCGACCAGTGCCAAATGCGATAGGATCAATTGGTGCAAATGCAAGAAGGATAAAAACGATGACGATTGCCATAGTGGATTACGGGATGGGCAACCTGTTCAGCATCTATAACGCTCTGGACTATGTGGGTGGCTCACCGAAGATTATAAGCGAGCCTGATGAACTTGCCGGAGTAGGGGGCATTGTGGTCCCGGGCGTGGGGGCCTTTGGGCAATGCATGGATCGACTCTGCCGCTTCGAGGGTGCTCTTAATAGTGCGCGAGAATGTGGGACCCCCATCTTTGCCATTTGCATAGGGCTACAGGTCCTCTTTGAGGAGAGCGAAGAAAGCCCTACCGCCCGAGGATTGGGATGGATTAAGGGTAGAGTGGTAAAGCTGCCTTTATCGGTTATGATCCCCCAAATGGGCTGGAACAGCCTTTCCATCAAGCGCCCTGCGGAGATGCTGCAGGGGATTGAAGACGGCGATATGTTCTATTTTGTGCACTCCTATTACGGGCAGCCTGAAGACAAATCACGAATAGTTGCTACGACGAAGCATGGGGTGGATGTCACGGCAGCAATAGCCCGGGATAATATCTTTGCCACTCAGTTTCACCCCGAGAAGTCGGGCGCCAAGGGCCTGAGAATCCTGGAGAACTTTGTGAGGGCCATACGATGTTAGCGAGAAGAATAATTCCCTGTTTGGACTGCGACATGGGTGTGCCGGGCGGTCGAGTTGTCAAGGGCATCGAGTTTCAGCAGATAAGGTATGCTGGTGTCCCTTGGGAGCTGGCTGGCCAATACTATGAGGATGGTGCCGATGAGATCGTCTTTTTGGACATCACGGCATCTCACGAGCGAAGGGAGACCATGACCAGCGTCATTAAAAAGACCTCGCGGTCGGTCTTTGTGCCACTGGCTGTAGGTGGCGGCATAAATGGTGTGGAGCCTGCAAGAGAGGTCTTCAATGCCGGTGCAGACAAGATCACTTTGAACACCTCTGCTCTAAAGCGCCCTGAGCTGATCAGCGAGATATCCGATCGATATGGAAATCAGGCAGTAGTACTGGCTATCGATGCCAAGCGGCGCTACACTTTAGAAGAAGGCCGGCACATTGTGCAAACTGAGCAAGGGCCCTGCTGGTTTGAATGCTCCTTTTATGGGGGCAGGCAGTTTACAGGCATTGACGCCATAGCCTGGGCAAGCAGAGCGGTGTCCCTGGGGGCGGGAGAGATTCTTCTCACCAGCATGGACCGGGATGGGACCTATGACGGCTTCGACATCCCTCTCACAAACGCTGTGGCCAAACGGGTAAACGTGCCCGTGATCGCCTCGGGAGGCTGCGCCAGCCCTGATCACATGCTGGAGGTCTTCAAGAAGACCGATGCATCGGCAGCGCTGGCGGCGAGCATCTTTCACTTCGGGGAGTGGAGTATCCGAAACGTGAAGACATATCTCAAAGAGAGGGGCGTGAACGTGCGCATCTGATGGCATTCTTATTGGGGCGTGGGATTTATGATTTATGCAAAGAACCAGTGAACAGTAGGATGGAGAGGATATATCAGAAATGGTGCAGATAGAGCTTACCAAGGCCCCCTGCAATCAGAACCTGGAAGTCATGACAGTTAGTGATGCCAGTTGGGAGAAGAGATTTGAGTCCATGGGCATAAGGAAAGGAAGGCACATCCGCAAAATTGCCTCTCAGCCCTTTGGCGGGCCGGTAGTAATTGAGGTAAACGGCTCGAAGATATCGCTCGGCCGCAATATCGCTGCAAAAATCGAGGTGGAGGTACTTGCCCGCCCCCTCCCGGTCTTATCTAGTACAGCTAGGCCGAAATAAACCAATTTTTTGACTTCGCGGCTTCGCGTGAAACCGGACCCGGTTGAATCTCACTCATGGCTTTAATTAGGCCCAGCTGTACTAGGCTGCTATGAGTTGCTTTAGCCTCTGGATGCTCTCCATAGCCTGGGCAGACTCGTGCAGCTTCTCATCCTCGAAATGCTTTATGATCGCATCAATGCCCGCTTTTAACGAGTAGACCTTCATTGGTCTGCCTTTGCCTTCGCGCTTGATTTCTTTCTCTTCTATCCAGCTGTTTTCACGCAGGGTACGCATGGCAATGCTCACTTCCGGTTGGCGCAGGTCGGAGCCCATCTCTATTTCGCGAGATGAAGCTTCATCCACATTAGCCAGAAAGGTTATGAGCGTTGCAACGTTGCGCGGAACGCTCAGGGATCGAAGCGTTTCGACAAATTCCATGTCCTTGTCATCCAGGATCTTTACAGTGGACTCTTTCATAATCGGCACCATATTTTTCTTGTCACAAATACGTAATGATATAAATAATTTGTTTTGAAAGGGAATGTCTTTAATTTTACT
>JAABPZ010000092.1 GCA_011391755.1 Methanothrix sp.
TCAAGTATGAGACCAAGGCCAAGTTCAAGGAGTTCAAGTTCGAGGATTGGGGCGCATTTAAGGTCATGGGCTTCCGGGCAGACAGGTACTTCGCAGGCTATGTCGAGAACAAGGACAACGTCGATAAGAACATCCTGTTCAAGGAGTCCACTGACGAGAATTCCCTCTCCCGCGGGCAGCTCCAGAAGATCCTTATTGATGACGATACCGAGAAGACTTTCACCTCTGGCACCCCCCTCAAGTTTGAGGAAGGCTATGAACTGGCAATCAAATCCATTGATATCGACGGCAACAAGGTCTATCTCGAGCTCTCCAAGGATGGCTCCGTTGTAGACCGCAAGGTCATATCCCCGTCCAAGACCGACGCGACCATGGCCGACAAAACTTACTACTACAAGAATCCGCAGGTAGGCGATCAGAAGAACCTGGTTACCATCGCAGCTCACTTCAAGAACGCCTTTTGTGGCGCTGATCAGAATCTGGCCACCATCGACGGTCTCTGGCAGATCTCCAGTGAGGCAACGAAGGTCAAGGCCGACACCCAGTACGATACGATGACCATCACCTCAGTGGATGCAATCGCCGGAAGCATCACCATGGAGGACCAGGTCTACAAGCTAGGACCCATCAAGGGCGCTGTTGTACCCGCTACTGAGGCCGCATCCGCAGTAGAGAACATGAACACAGAGGCGCCAGCCACTAAGCCGGTCATGGCTGAGCTGGAACCTTCAAGCCAGGATATTGATGGTGCTGAAGTGATACTTCAGAAACGGCCTAATGGAACTATCTTCGAAATCCTTCCCCGTCAAATGAAAGTGGGGGTGCAGAGGCAAGTTGTTGCGGCAATTTCCCGAACACCAGAATTGAACTTGACAAACAAAGTTAAAATATCAATTGTGGATATAGAAGAAATTAAGCCGGAGGAATATCATCAATCAGCTCTTCGTGTGTACAAGGATATGAAGATTGACTTGGTTGTTACGCCTGATGATTTTAAAATTGTAAAGCAACATCGTTCAGATATGCAGCATGTTCCATTTGATGATTTTGCCGTTTGGAGATGGCTGGTGACTCCAACGCAAAGCGGACTGCATAGTGTGGATTTTGTTGTATCCGTGCTGGATCCGCCAATTGATGAAACGGTCGTGCAAGTTAAAAAATATGATGTTGAGGTGGACTACATATTTGCTTCAAAAGAATGGCTGGCGAAAAACTACCAATGGCTTTTCGGCTCGCTATTTGGATCCGGCCTAATTCTGTGGTTTTTAAAGCGGCGAGATGGTGGAAAATAGATAAAACATATATAAAAAAAATATCAAATTCCGGTCTCTCCGGAATTTGTTTTATTTTCTATCTATCTAAGCCGTCTTCTCGCCCTCGGCGTTTCCCGTCCAGGATTCTCCGCTCGTGGAAAATGCCTGGTACTCTCCCGTGGCATAGTCTCCGCTCAGATTGAGATTGAGCTTGTATTGGACGATGGGATTGGCAGTAACCAGATTCAACTCCAGGGTTGCATCGGCAACAGCTCCCGATACCGTCACATCCCGGGTGTTGTTGCCCTCTTTGATCTTGCCGGCTCCAAAGACATCATTTCCCTTCTGGAAGACTGCCAGGTTCAGATCCCTCTCAACGCTGTCGTTCAGGGTAAAATACCAGCTTCCGCCTACGGTGGCGACTTCCGGCTGGGTGGGGGGAAGCTCAGTATCGGTGGCATTGGATGTGTTCGCGGCTGGTGCGATCTGTTCTGTTGCAGTACTGGCTACTGCCTCTTCGCTGGCCGACTCCGTTTGAGTCCTGGAATCCTTGGCACTGTTGCCGCCGCCTGTGAGTGTGCTGGGGATGGTCCAGTCTTGTGAGCTTTTATTCTTCTGCAATTCTCGGGATAACTTGGGAGTTGCCGCCTGTCCTGCCGGTGGAGTAATAATTTCTTCTTCTCCGCCGCTTATCAGCTCATCTGCGCTTAAGCCTTCTGCATCCCAATTGGCACAAAGAGCCGTTACAGCCAGGAAGGCAATGAAAAGCAATGATGATAGTATTAGCATTCTAAATCTCATGACAAATCGACCTTCTTCATTCGCATGTGCCTTGCAAATTATTAGTTGATAAGCTTAATGGTTATACGACAAACACCGTTAGTTGATCTTTCCCATGGCGATTCCCTTCCAGGGCACATATCTGACACTGTAGCCATGATAGTCGCCGGACAGGGATTTGCCTTTCATGGTCAGAGAAAGATGAAAGAGCGTTAGGTCGTCGGAGAGGACGTCTAAATTCAGCTTGTTCCCGGTGACGGTCCCGGTTGCCGTGGCATTTTGAAGGCTGCCTCCCACAACAATCGTTCCCTTGCCGAATACGACATCATTAGACTGGTACATCTCTAACGCAACAGATCGCTCCAGGCTGTCCAGCAGATTCAGGCTCCAGGTACTGGTGGGGCTGAGCAGCCTCGCCTTGGGCTGGGAGAGCTGCGAGTCTGCAATAGAGCCGGGCAGATTCTTTCCCGTTATCACCGGCGTGGCATTGCCTAACTGGTCTTGCTGACCGGGGCTGAAGATATCCTCCCCCATGGTATTTTTTATGTCCTGCATTGGATTCAAAGGATCATCTTGTGCAGCAGCGCAGGCTGCCAGGAAAATGAGCATCAAAATGCCGATCAGATATTTGATATTAGTATATTTCATTTATTAGCTGCCCCTTAAGTCCGATAATCGTTTGATTGTCGCTCTTGAACTAATGAATTTGCCAAAACAAAAAATAAAACGCAAAGAGAAGATCAATAGCAGGCTCATTCAGAGCTTGCCTTTTGCACCTCGATCTTCTCTCCCGTCTTCATGCGCTTGATGATGCGTTTGGCCATCTCCGAGGACTTGGCCACCCGGATATCTCCTCGGCGGCCCACGGTGGCCGTGAAGATCGGCTCCTCGCCAACGTATACCTCCACCGACTCTCCGGCCATGCCCTCCAGCCAGATGATGAGATGCTTGGCCGTCTCCTCCAACTCTGGCGTTGCCAGGGCCGGCGCATCCTGAGTGCGCACGTCGATGTGCAGTCCCAGGTTCTTCTCGATCTGATCGATGTTCTTGCCGGCCTTGCCAATCACTCTCGCCGCTTCATCCTGGGGAACGTGGATGACTGCCGATGAGTCGGTGAGCATCTCCACCTGGAAAGGGCCACGCACATGATGCGCTATCTCCTTCTCAATCTCGCGACTGGCCAGTCTCCAGGATGGAGAGGGCTTGCGACTCTCCTTGGACACGGGCATGACCACAATCTGCTCGCCGTAGGAGTATAGCTCGTACTCCGCCTGGCCCGTCTCAAAGTCCTTGACCACAATCACCGGCCGGGCCAGGTCCGCTTCCACCATGCCGGCGGGAACCTTGACCACGAACTCCACATCCAGGACATGGGTGACCTCGCCCTTCTCGATGAAGACCACCGTGTCTACCACCTGGGGAATCATGCCCATGTCCACGCGACCGAGAAGACGTTGCAAGGCATCGATGGGCTTGTTGGCATGCACCACACCGATCATACCCACGCCCGCCAGGCGCATATCTGCGAAGACCTGGAAGTCGCGCGTCTTTCGCACCTCATCGTAGATGGTGTAGTCGGGCCTGACCAAGAGCAAAATATCTGCCGAGGCTTCCATGCTGCCTTCCAGCGGCCCGTACTGAGTGATCTCCGGGGGAACTTGCAGATCGCGAGGCGACTCCAGGGTCTTGACCACATAGTTGCAGCTTAAGAGATACTCGGCAACTCCGGCGGCAAATGTGGACTTTCCCGAGCCAGGCGGACCGGCGATGAGAATGCCTCTCTGACTCTCCTTCAGCCTTTCTTTTAGCATGCTGCTATGCCGGTAAGAGTCAAAGCTCACCTTGGCCACCGGTCGCACGGCCGTTATCTCCAGACCGTCTGAGAAGGGGGGCTTGGCTATGGCGATTCTCATGGGCCCGATCTGAATTACGGCGGCACCAATCTTCTCCATCTCCACATAGCCTTCCGGATCAGCCTTGGCCCTTTCGAAGATCTCGCGAGAGAGGTCTCTTAGCTCCCTTTCCGATAGCGTCCTCTCTCCTATTCGAATCAGGGAAAAGTCTCCCACCCGGCCGCGTTTGGCCATGGGGATGGCACCCTCTTTGAGATGCACGGAGAGAGTATCCTCTGTGAAGTATTTCTCCAGAGATAAGGGCTTGATAGGCTCGCGCTGCGGACGGACATACTCCACGTCCAGGCCCATGGCCTCAGCCACCCGGAACTGAACCTGATCGCTGGTAAGGAAGGAGGCGCCCAGTTCCAGGGCGACATCCCGAATCATAGCGTCTATCTCGCCCCCGCCGGCGAGCTTGATCTGGTCTAAATTGGGCCTGATGCCCACGTATTCCAGCTCGATCTTGCCCGTCTTGGCAAGTTCTGAGAGCTTCCTTAACTCCTCCAATCCCCTAAGACCAATATCTCGCCCGTGGTTGGCCTGAGCCTCCAGCTCGGCTACCACAGCTTCAGGTACAACGATCCTGCGGCCCTGCAGCTCACCGGCTTTGATCTTGGCAGAGACTCTGCCATCAATTACCACGCTGGTATCTGGCACTAACGGTTGCGCCATTGTCGAAAACATCCTTTAATCATCAATTATCATCTAGAAATAAAGCTAGAGATAGACTATATCCATCTTTCGCTTTTCAGCTATCCATTCCAGCACGTAGTCTATGTCCAGTTGTCTTCTGGTCTGCAGACTGGATTGTACCACCATGATGGGACTGCTCTTCATAGCCTCGGATATCTTCAAAGAGGCCACTGCTCCAAATCCGGGATCTAGCCTTCTTAAGATGTGGAGCTTTATATCGCTGCAGGCAAAGCCTTCATCGGTTCTATGTCCCAGTTCGATGCAGGCTTTTCCCTGCGAGGATTGCAGCCGAAATGCCACGCTGTAGCTGGCAAATTTGCTTCGATCATAGAGCTTTCTCTCCTGGAAAGTAGGCCGCAGATCTTCTTCCATTATGGCCGTGCCTAAAGTTATCAGATCCTGGGTAGCCACAGAGGAGTATTGGGGGCAGCCGGCCAGCTTAGAAGCCGTGAGGTTTTTTAAGGACGCATCCTTGGCATGGCAGTATTCGCTGTCATCTACCGCCCAGAAATCCCGGCTTAAAGGGAATGTGGCCGTTGCATAATTGTCACAGCTTTTGCACTTCATCCCTATGACAACTTCCTTATTCAGGAACGGCGCGATGCCCTCTAAGATGACCAGAGCATCTGCGACGCGAAAGTCTGCTGCCTCTCCAAGGAACTTCCTGGCCTCTCGGACCGCAAAGAGTATTTCATTCCTGTTATCCATAGGCTATCCTCAAACGCCGGAGCCATTTTGCCCAGGCGGCATGAACTGGGGTGTAAGAAGAGCATCATACATAAGAACTTGCCGTGGCTCCGAAAGAGATATATTTACTCATCACTTTTCCGCGGAGAAGAGTAGATCAGCCTGCTAATAATTGGAGGTCAGCCCTTGAAAGAAATACGCTTACATGGTCGTGGCGGTCAGGGATCTGTCACTGCAGCCGAAATGATAGCCGTTGCGGCTTTTGAGGACAAAAGGTCCTCTCAGGCATTTCCGGCCTTCGGAGTAGAACGGAGAGGTGCGCCGGTAATGGCCTTTGCCAGAATTGCCGACCAGCCCATCCGGATCAGAAGTCAGATCTATGAGCCGGATTACGTCATTGTGCAGGATGTAACCTTGCTCGATGTGGTGGATGTGGCAGCAGGACTTAAACCGACCGGGAAGATAATAATAAACACCGACCGGACCCGTGAGGCGCTCAAGCTTAAAACCGATGCAGAGGTCATCACTATCGACGCTACCAAGATCGCTATGGATATCCTAAAGCGGCCTATTGTCAACACCACCATGCTGGGAGCATTTTGCGGAGCCTGCAAAGAGGTGGGTCTGGAGAGCATGAACAAAGCTATTTCGGAACGCTTTAAAGGGGAGCTGGGCAAGAAGAACCTGCTCGCCATCAAAGCCGCCTTCGAGAGGGTATCTTAATGGCAATTAAAGCCGGGAGTTTAGTAGAGGCGTGCAGCACCCGCATGACAAAGACCGGTGCCTGGCGAACGTTCGTGCCCGT
>JAABPZ010000093.1 GCA_011391755.1 Methanothrix sp.
AAATGGCAAACGAGTGGGACGCGTATAGTATAAAAAAATTTAAAGTTATAGGCAATAAGCCCCTAAACAGGACTCGACAGCCTTAAATCATTTACTCTTACGACATCCGATGCCGGAACTGAGGTAATTAAATAGACGTCATCTGGATAATCATATTGGCCGTTGCCGTTGTTATCGACATACTGGACGCTGGGGATAACAAAAATTATACCACCCACGGTTGTTGTAATCGGATTCGGAGTAGGTGGGCCAGCTGGGAAAAATTGGTTAGGTAAATCCGGATCCAAATTGCCTACCTTCGATCCAGGCGCCAATCCAGCGACTTCTGAAAGTCTGACATCATTGGTAGCCGTAAAAAGAGGCCCCAGTACTACATCGATATAAACAGAATCGTCCAAATCATGCCTAGGACCACCATGGGAATTTACCCACCTTATATTTGAAGTAAGTAGTGGTGCTAACGGCATGCCTATGTCATTATCTTGAGGCGTTACTTTGGATCCTGCTGCAAGATATCCGAACGGAGTAAGTCGAACATCATTCGCAAGTACACCAACCGCAGGAAACCCTTGGTGCAAATAGACGACGTCTGTATCATCATATCCAAGTACCACTCCAGTTTCCCAATAACCTAATGAAAAAAAAGGTGGCGGATTCGGTGCTGAATAAATACGAAGTGGTGCCCCAAAATCACTATCGAACGACATTACTTTGGTTCCAAATGGATATTGAGACGCACCAGCCAAACCAAGCATCATTATGGTGCAAATGGCCATTGATAGGATTTTCATAATTTCCCTCCGGTTACATAACCACAATTTTCGATTTTAACTAACTAACACCAATAACCCTTAAGATAAATACTTTGGCCTTTCGCAGAATTGTGAGGGCAGGTGGTCTCCTAAAAATTTGGGATAGATGCCCTCGTGCCTTTTTGATTAACCGCTGCACTGCCCGATCTAGAATAGAAGCTTAACGATCTCCTTCGTTATGTTCTTTTCGATTTTGCCCGGTCATGAGCTCACCAGCATTGTAACTTCGTCTGCCGCAAATACGAAGAAATAACTATATATTTAATATCTAACATTTTATCACCTGGTGCATGTCGCAAGATTGAAGTGATGGGCTCAGATTTATGAAATACCTTGAACGTTTTCAGAATATAATATTGGCCCTATTGACCTGGACAATGGCAATTGTAACGCTTTTAGCCACTTTAGATGTGATCTACACCCTGGCTAAATACCTAATATTTCCTCCTTTAAGCCTGCAGACGACCGAGCTATTGAGCTTTTTCGCAAGCATCCTATTAGTGCTCATCGCAGTGGAGCTTCTGGAGACCTTCAAGACCTTTCAACTGGATAAGACGGTTAATGTCCTGAGTGTATTGCTGGTGGCCTTGATCGTTATGGCCAGAAAAGTCATCATCATGGAGATAAACGACGGTACGGATGATATGGAACTGCTCGGGCTTTCAGCTATCATAATATCGCTGTCTTTGGGGTACTATTTAATCAAGAGAAGCGGATCTCTCGAAAAATGATCGTGAAATTGCATTTTTTTACCAGCGCATATAAAGCTTAGGGTTAAGTACATTTGTATCCATGAAGATTCTTATTGCCGAGTACGCCTCCGCCCTTGGCCTGGGCGGGACATGCGAGCAGGAGGGCCGGGCCATGCTGGCCACCCTGGCTAGCAGCTTCGAGAGGGCCGGGCATGAGGTGCTCTATCCCACATCCGGGCCCACCGTAGACGCGGGCCGGCCCATTCTCATGAAGGGTGAAGAGGAGTTTGAAGGCGTCCTGGACGGCAAAGCGGACGCCGGTCTCTTGATCGCGCCGGACGGCCTGCAACCGCATCTTTTGGAGATCCTGGAGAAAAACACTGTGAACCTGGGGGCAAGTCCCGACGCGGCGCGGCTATGCGCCGACAAGCTGCTCTGCACCCGGGCACTGGTGCAGGCGGGAGTTCCCGTGGCCGAGATAGTGGACAGGCCAGATCCTGTGGAGCAGGGCTGCCACCGCTATGTGGTTAAGCCGCGCACGGGCTGCGGCTCAGAGGGCGTGCGCGTCACCTCTTTTGCCCGGGCAGGTCCCGGGGAGATCGTCACCCGCTACCATGAGGGGCTGCATCTGTCCGCCAGCTTCATCGTGGGGGTTGAGGGCTTTTTGCCGCTTACCATCAACCGCCAGCTCATCGACTTTCAGGGAGAAGGCATGAGCTATCAGGGAAGCCAGGTGCCCTACAACACGCCTCGAGCTGATGAGATCTGGGCTGAAGCGAGAAAGGCGGCTGCCGCCCTGGCCCTCTCCGGCTATGCGGGAATCGACTTTGTGTTGGGGGAACGACCAATGGCCGTGGATGTGAACGCCCGGCCAACCACGTCCATCATCGGCATTGCCAGGGTGATGAAAGAGGAGATAGGGGAGCTTATCCTGGGGGCGAGGTTTGGAGGAATGGCAAAGAAGGTAACGCTGCAAGGAGAGCATACGTTTCGGATATTGCCTACATAAGATCCATATGAACGTACGTCTTTTTATTTGTTTGATCACAGGTACTTTCTAGTGGAGGAAATGAATTTGAGATATTTATATGCACTTATGGGCATATTCCTGCTTCTGGCCGCGACTGCCGCCGCCGGGAGCTTTACTGCCGAAATGGACGTCGATACCTATGTGGACGCGGATCAAGCCAACCAGAGCTTTGCAGATAGCGATTTACTCTGGGCGGCATCAGTGGGAGCAGAGCCCACAAAACTGGCCTACTTGAGCTTTATCAATGTGCTCGGCGCGCAGGGGATCTTCAAGCCGGAGCAGATTGCATCGGCAACGTTGACCCTTGATGTTGCAAAGGTGGACAAGCCCGGCAAGATCAAGGCTTACTTCCTGCATGGAGTGGCTTTGGATACAATGACCTGGTATGACAAATTGGAATATGATGCAGAGGTATCCTCTTCCCCGGTAGATGTTGACGAAGTGGGAAGCTACACCCTGGATGTGACATCTATCATCAAGAAGGCAGTGGAGACCTGCATGGAGTGCGGCTACACCATTGTGCTGGTGGCGGAGGATGACGCTTCTGTGGCATTCACTTCAAGCGAGGCTTCAACAGAGAATAAGCCAATCCTTGAATACGTCACCGAAGAGTGAATCTAAAGGGTGAATTTGATGGGACGGGGGATTTATGACAGAATCCCCCTGATCATGGGGATTTTATACTTCTTCTGTTCCTTAGGTAGCTGATGCGCCAGATCATGCCTCGCATTGCGGTCACCGCTCTCATCATCGCGCTTATCATGCTCTTTAGCGTAGCTCTGTTATTCCAAAACGGCGTTGCCGCTTCCGGGAAAAATGCCACGGATGCCGCAGAGGTCATCTTCATCAAGTCCCCGGGATGCACGAAATGTGCCGCGGCGGAGAGAACTCTTGAAAAGATCGGGCAAGAGATGCCGATCAATGTCAGCACGCATTACTATTATTCCAAAGATGGGCATCGCATCATCAAGCAGTATCGAGCCAAGGATGTTCCTGCTATCATAATCGGCGTGCAGGTCATAAATTATAGGGATTATGAGGAAGACAACGCCCTGCTGGAAAAGCTCATCAAAGGCGCCCTGGCCAACCAAACACCCAATCCTTCTGCTGCATTCACCCTGCCCGGCAATGAGATCGCAAAGCAGAACCTCAGTGCGGTTGCCAATGGCCCTAATCTGAATTTGCAGGAGATATCCCTTTACACCATCTCTGCCATTTTAGGTGCAGGCCTGGTGGCGGGCTTCAATCCCTGCTTACTTGGCATCCTGGTATTCCTGGCGGCATCGGTTCTCTCCTCCAAGGGGAAGAGGCGGGAGATGGTGAAGATGGTGGTGTTCTTTTCCTTGGGCATCTTTACCATGTACTTTCTCTTCGGCCTGGGCATGCAAGAGCTGCTGCAGACAGAAGCGATCGCCAGTGCCTTCCGCTATATCCTGACTGCCTTTCTCCTCTTGGCCGGTCTCTCTCAGGTCTGGGATGCGTTGCGACTCTCGCAGGGACAGACATCCCTCTTTCGCACGGATTGGGCTCTCAAGTACTTCCAGGCCGGGATTGATAAGGGCCGCTTCAGTTCGTACTTCCTCATAGGGGCACTCTTCTCCCTGGTCAAGGCCCCCTGTGTGGGTGCCATCTACCTCGCGATACTGGATCTTCTCTCGGCCAGAAGCTACTTTGAGGGGGCTACCTATCTGTTTTTCTTCAACCTGGGGGTAATTATGCCCATCATTATCCTGGGCGGGGCCATTGCCTTTGGCATGAGCCCGGAGCAGGTGGACACCTTCCGCAAGGATCATAGAGTAGGAATGAGGCTGGCCACGGGCCTGGCCCTGCTGGCGCTGGCCCCTCTTATCTACTGGCAGCTTATTTAGGATTAGAGATTCATGGGAGAAAGGATTAAAATAGAGAGATTGCTCAACCTCCTTTTCGAGGTGAATCTTTTTGTTTTTAGTTGGAGAGGCTCTCATAGGAAAGGAGCCTGAGATTGCTCATATCGATCTGATCATCGGAGATAAGGAGGGGCCGGTAGCCACGGCTTTTGCCTGTGCACTTTCGCAGCTTTCGGCAGGGCACACGCCCCTTTTAGGTGTTATCCGGCCCAATCTGCCGGCCAAGCCGTCCACTCTCATAGTACCCAAAGTTACTGTGAAGAATATGGATCAAGTCGCCCAGATCTTCGGCCCGGCCCAGATGGCCGTGGCCAAGGCAGTGGCGGATGCGGTAGCTGAGGGCATAATTCCCAAGCAGAAAGCAGAAGAGCTGCTGATAATAGTATCCGTGTTCATTCATCCCCAGGCCAAAGACTACGACGCCATCTATCGCTACAATTACGGAGCGACCAAGCTGGCCCTGGAGCGGGCTATGGCCGGATTCCCGGATGTAGATCTGATGCTCTACGAGAAGGACCGCTCTACTCATCCCATCATGGGCTTCCGGGTCACCCGGCTCTGGGACCCACCATACTTGCAGGTGGCCTTCGATCTGGTGGATCTGGCCGAGGTGCGCCGCGTGCTCACGGCCCTCCCCGAGAGCGATCATATTCTCATTGAGGTGGGTACGCCCCTGGTCAAGATGCTGGGCATCAGTGTGGTCAAGGAGATTCGCGCCATTCGGCCGGGCGCCTTTGTCATCCTGGATCTGAAGACTCTGGATACCGGCAACCTGGAGGTACGCCTGGCAGCAGACTCCACTGCTGATGCCGTGGTCATATCCGGCCTCGCCCCCAAGAAGACGCTGGAGCTGTCCATCCGAGAGGCCAGAAAGACCGGCATCTACTCCATCATCGACATGCTCAATGTGCCCGATCCGCTGACCGTCCTGAAGGGCCTCGAAGTTTTACCGGACGTGGTCGAGCTGCACCGGGCCATCGATAATGAGTTGAGCGCGCACGCCTGGAATAACATTCGTGATATTCAGGCCCTGGGCAAAGATGGAAGAAGACTGCTGGTGGCTGTGGCGGGCGGCATTCGCGTGGATACCGAGGGAGCGGCTCTGGCAGCAGGCGCGAACATCCTCGTCGTCGGTCGGGCTATCACCCGTTCCAAGGATATTCGCGACATGGCCGAGCAGTTCCTGACGGGTCTCAAGCAGACCGAGATTGACCAGTACCGGGTCATGACGGACTTCTGAAGATAGCAGATCTTGGATGATCCGCCCTTTTTTCTTTTTGTTGAGAATATTGTGGGTACTTTGTGAGCTCTGTGTCTTTGTGGTTGATGGTCGCGATAGGGGCTTTAGTTGCAACCTGCGACGACTTTTCACCACAAAGGAACAAAGTCACAAAGAACAACAAAAAAACACAGCGAACGGACGGCCACCACAGAGACACAGAGCGCACAGAGGACCCACAGAGCGATTTTATTCTTGTTCTAGTTTTGCGCTCTGGCGCCATTTTAAACAGCAATCCTCTTTATTATTACTAACATTACTATTATTATCCTCATCCCTATTTTCTGGCACCGCCGGTGCCATTGATGTGCAGGTCGGGCCCGTGGCAGAGCCAGGCGGAGCAATCATCCTGGTGGTGGATGGTCTGGGCTCTTCTTACGTCTATCCGGAGCATCGCGCCTATGCCC